>NZ_JBHUVA010000105.1:0-19468 GCF_042670805.1 Micromonospora sp. NPDC057141
GCCCGGTGATCAAGAGGTTTGCGTCACGCATCGGCGCAGAGATGACGCAAACCTCTTGATCACCGGCGCCCCAGGCGGGGCGGGGGCGGGGTCAGAGGGTTTGGACCGTGGCTATGCGTTCCTCTAGTTGTTCGATCGTCGCCTGGGCGCTGGGCGGGCCGCCGCAGAGGCGGCGCAGCTCGGCGTGGATCTTGCCGTGCGGGAGGCCGGTCCGGTGATGCCGCGCCGCCACGAGGGCGTTCAGCTGCCGCCGTAGCGCCACCCGACGCTGGGCGGCGCTCATGGGTTGGGGTGGGACCGCGGTGGCCGCAGGGACCGGCTCAGCGGCCCGCTCGGTGGCCCGGCGGCGCTGGGCGGCCAGCTGCTCGGCCTGCCGCTTGGTGAGCAGCAGGGAGACCTGGTCGGCGGTGAGCAGCCCGGGCAGCCCCAGGTATTCCTCCTCCTCGGGGGTGCCGGCCTGGGCGGCGGTGCCGAAGGACGCGCCGTCGAAGATCACCTGGTCCAGCTCGGCCGTGGCGGACAGGGCGGCGAACCGCTTCTCCAGCTCCCCGCTGGCCTGGTCGTCGCGCTGGGCGCGCTCCAGCAGGTCGTCGTCGAAGCCCTCGCGGTCCTTCGGCTTGCCGAGCACGTGGTCCCGCTCGGCCTCCATCTCGCTGGCCAGCCCCAGCAGGTGCGGGACGCTGGGCAGGAACACCGACGCGGTCTCCCCCGGGCGGCGGGCCCGGACGAACCGGCCGATGGCCTGCGCGAAGTAGAGCGGGGTGCTGGCGCTGGTCGCGTACACGCCGACCGCGAGGCGGGGGATGTCGACGCCCTCGGAGACCATCCGGACCGCCACCAGCCAGCGCTGGTCGGACGCCGCGAACGTCGCGATCCGGGCGGACGCGCCCTGGTCGTCGGAGAGGACCACCGCGGCCTTCTCGCCCGTCAACCGCTCGATCAGCTTCGCGTACGAGCGGGCGGTCTGCTGGTCGCTGGCGATGATCAGCCCGCCGGCGTCGGGCATTCCGGCGTTGCGCAGCACGGCCAGCCGGGCGTCGGCGGCCCGCAGCACCTGCGGCATCCAGTCACCGGCGGGGTCCAGGGCGGTACGCCACGCCTGGGCGACGAGATCCTGGGTCATCGGCTCGCCCAGCCGGGCGGCCAGCTCGTCCCCGGCGTTGGTCCGCCACCGGGTCTCCCCCGAGTACGCCAGAAAGAGCACCGGCCGGACCACGTTGTCGCGCAGCGCGTCGGCGTAGCCGTAGACCGAGTCGGCGCGGGAACGCAGCAGGCCGTCGCCGCCCCGCTCGTAGGCGACGAACGGGATCGGGTTGTCGTCGGAGCGGAACGGGGTGCCGGTGAGCATCAGCCGGCGTACGGCGGGCTCGAACGCCGCCTTCACCCCGTCGCCCCAGGTGCGGGAGTCGCCTGCGTGGTGGATCTCGTCGAGGATGACCAGGGTGCGCCGGGTCATGGTGCGCCGCCGGTGCACCTGGGGCGCCATCCCCACCTGCGCGTAGGTGATCACGGCGCCGTGGAAGTCGGCGGAGGAGTGCAGGTCGGCGTTGCGGAACGCCGCGTCGAGCTGGATGCCGACCCGGGCCGCCGCCTGCGCCCACTGGGTCTTGAGGTGTTCGGTGGGGGCGACCACGGTGACCGCCTCGACGGTGTCGTCGGCGAGCAGCTCGGCGGCGATCCGCAGGGCGAAGGTGGTCTTGCCGGCCCCGGGGGTGGCGACCGCCGTGAAGTCGTCGGTGCCTCGTCGCAGGTACTCCACCAGCGCCTTGCGCTGCCAGGCGCGCAGTGGTGGGAACGTCTCTAGCGCCGGCGTCCGGGCTGCCACGCGTCAGGCTCCTCTCCGTCCGCGCGACGGCGGGCCCCGGTCGAGGGCCACGGGTGCCGCCGCCCATGAAAACGCCCTCGCGCAGCGGGTGCCGCGAAGGCCGGCTCAGCATAACCAGCGCGGGCCGGTGGGCCCAGGCGACGCCACGCTGGTCACATCCGCACCGCCGGCCACGGCGACCACCGGCGACGGCGGCCTCACCGAGGGTCAGGAGCGGGGCCCCGGCACGGGGTCAGGACCCGGGCCCCGCGCGCCGGTGCGGGGTGGGCGGAGCGTGGCCACCGGGGCGGACCAGCGCCGCCGCAGCGACACCAGGCGCAGCGCGAAGACGAACACCGCCGCGGCGGTCAGCCCGGCGGCGTCGGCCCGGCCGAACGCGTCGAGCAGCGCCACGGCGACCGACCCGGCGAGGGCCGCCACCGCGTAGATCTCCCGGCGCAGCACCACGGGGATCTCGCCAGTGAGCAGGTCCCGGCCGAGCCCGCCGCCGATGGCGGTGAGCATTCCGATGACGCACGCGCCGACCGCCGGCACCTGCGCGTCGAGCGCTTTGATGGTGCCGGTGACGGTGAACAGCCCGAGGCCGGCGGCGTCGAGCACCAGCACGGTGGTGCGCAGCCGGGCGAGCCTGGGGTGCAGCCAGAAGGTGGCAGCGGCGGTGAGCGCGGCGGTGGCGGCGTACCGCCAGTCGGCGAAGGCCAGCGGTGGCACCTCGTCGATCACCAGGTCGCGGAGGATCCCGCCGCCGAGCGCGGCGACGAAGCCGACGAAGACGACGCCGAACAGGTCGAGGCGCTTGGCCACCGCCGCGGAGGCCCCGGAGGCGGCGAAGACGGCCACCCCGGTCAGGTCGGCGAGGAGCAGGGCGGTGGAGGTGGTCACCGCCGAAGGTTACGTGGGCGGCCGCGAGGGCCGCCCGCGGTCACTCGCCCCAGGACTCGTAGATCTCCTTGCACTTCGGGCAGACCGGCGAGCCGGGCTTGGCGGCCTTGGTCACCGGGAACTTCTCCCCGCAGAGCGCGACGACGAAGGTGCCCATCACGGCACTCTCGGCGATCTTGTCCTTGCGGACGTAGTGGAACATCTCGGGACCGGTGTCGGCGTCCTTCAGGTCCGGACGTTCGAGAACCTGTGTGTTCACTTCTGCACCTCCAACTTTCCAGTTTGGCAGGTCGACGTGGCCGGGTCCACCGCAGGCCACCCCTCCCCGGCCCGTACCGTAACGGACGTGAACAGCTTCCACATCCGCCTCGGCGCCGAGGTGGCCGCCGCCCTGCGCGACCGGCGCCCGGTCGTCGCCCTGGAGAGCACCATCGTCTCGCACGGCCTCCCCCGGCCGGACAACCTGCGGGTGGCCCGTGAGATCGAGCAGGCCGTCCGCGCCGCCGGGGCGGTCCCGGCGACCATCGGCATGGTCGGCGGTCAGCTCGTGGTGGGGCTCGACGACGCGGAGCTGACCCGGCTCGCAGGCGTCGACGGGGTGAGCAAGCTCTCGGTGCGCGACCTCGCGGTGGCCGCCGCGACCGGCGCGGACGGGGCCACCACGGTCGCCGCCACCAGCACGGTGGCCGCCGCCGCCGGGATCGGGGTCTTCGCCACCGGCGGGCTGGGCGGGGTGCACCGGGAGGCCGCGACGACCTTCGACGAGTCGGCCGACCTGGGCATCCTGGCCCGCACGCCGATCGCCGTGGTCTGCGCCGGGGTCAAGTCGATCCTCGACGTCGGGGCCACCCTGGAGCGGCTGGAGACCCTCGGCGTCGCCGTGGTCGGCTACCGCACCCGGCGGTTTCCCGGCTTCTATCTCACCGACGCGGGCTTCGACCTGGACTGGTCGGTCGACTCGCCCGAGCAGGTCGCCGACGTGCTGGCGGCGCGGGACGCCCACGGGGTGCACGGCGGGGGGCTGATCGTGGCCAACCCGCTGCCGGCCGACGAGCAGCTCGACCCCGCCCTGCACGACCGGACGCTCGCCGAGGGCCTCGCCCTGCTGGAGCGCGACGGGGTGACCGGCAAGGCCGTGACGCCGTACCTGCTCGCGTACTTCCACTCCGCGACGCGCGGCGCGAGCCTCGCGGTGAACGTGCGGATCATCCTGCGCAACGCCGACCTCGCCGCCCGGATCGCGGTCGCCGCCGCGCGCCGCGCCGCCGCATGACCGCACCGCACAGCCGCTCGACCGCACCGGGCCGCGTGACCGCGGCGGGCCGGATCGTCGTCGTCGGCGACCTGATCACCGATGTGGTGGCGGTGCTCGGTGGACCGCTCGCCACCGGATCCGACACCCCGGCCACGATCCGGGTCACCGGCGGCGGGCAGGCGGCCAACACCGCCGCCTGGCTCGCCGCCCAGGGCGTGCCGGTGACCATGGTCGGCGCCGTCGGCGACGACGACGCGGGGCGCGACCGGGTCGCCGAGCTGGAGCGGGCCGGCGTGGACTGCGCCGTCGAGCGGCACGTCGGCCGCACCACGGGCACGGTGATCGTGCTCACCGGCGACGGCGAGCGCACGATGGTGACCGAGCGGGGGGCGAACCTGCGGCTGGGCGCCGGGCACGTCGACGCCGCCCTCGCCGGGGCCCTCGACGTGCGGCACCTGCACCTGTCCGCGTACCCCCTGTTGGACGCCGGGTCGCGCGGCGCCGGGCTGCGCGCGCTGGCCGCGGCGCGCGAGCGTGGGCTCACCACCAGCGTCGACGCGGCGTCCGCGGCGCCGCTGCGGCGGGTGGGCGCGGCGGCCTTCCTGGCCTGGGTACGCGACGTCGACCTGCTCCTGGTCAACGCCGACGAGGCGGCCGTGCTGGCCGGCGGGCTGGACCCGGCGGCGCAGGCCCGGGCGCTGACGGCGACCGCCCGGCGGGTGGTGGTGAAGCGGGGCGCGGCCGGGGCGGTGTGGGCGGACCGGACGGCGACGGTCAGCGTGGCCCCGACGCGGCGGGTGGCGGTGGCCGACGTCACCGGGGCCGGCGACGCCTTCGCGGCCGGGCTGCTGTCGGCCTGGCTGGCCGGGGCGGGGCCCCGGGCGGCGCTGGACCGGGCCGGTGACCTGGGCGCGCTGGCCGTGTCGACGATCGGCGCGCGCCCGACGGGCTGACCGGCGGCCGCCCGGCGCGGGCCGGCCGCCTCCCCGGCGCCGTGCCAGCCGACCGCCGGTGCCCGCCGGTCAGGGCTCGGCGTCGATGACCTTGTGCGGGCGCTCCTCGGCGGCCAGGCTCATCGGCGGGGCAGGGTCGGTGTGCCGGGGCTGGAACCGGTTGGCCAGCCGGTGCTTCTCCTTCGGCGGCCGGTCGTTGGCCAGCAGCACCGCCAGCCACGGGATGAGCACCATCCCGAGGCCGCACAGCGGCAGCCAGAGCCAGAGCATGGGTGCCTGCGCGCCGACCAGGATCGCGCCGACGATCACGCAGGCCACCCGGACGCCCATCATCACGACGTAGCGGCGCTGCCGGCTGGTGAGCTGGTCGTCCTGGCTGCGGGCCGCGTCGGTGATCAGGATCGGCTGGTACGCCTGACGCTTCACCACGAAACCTCCAAGAGGGATTGCCCCCATCCTGTCACCCCGGGGCGTCGGTCAGTTCGCCCCGGGGTGTTGATCAGCGAAAATCGACTCGTTCCGGCTCGTGTTACGCCCGTGGTACGCTCCGCTCGTGGGCAGCCGGTTCAGCTTCACCGACGAGGCGTTGGCCAACCTGCGGGTCTACGACGTCACGCCCGGGGAGGTCTGGGAGGCACTGCACAGCCCGCGGCGGGTCATCCGGCACCTGGGCGACGACGTGATGGTCGTCTACGCCGCCGCGCGCCACGGCAGGCGGCTGGCCGTGCTGCTCGCCGAGGCCGACGGCACCGACAACGACTGGGACGTGCTCTCCGCCCGGGAGCTGACCGACACCGAGGCCAAGCGCTACGACGAGGCCGTCCGCCGGTTCCCCGACGACGACACCGTCCGCAGATTCCGCCGATGAGGAGGCGTGGCGATGAACCGTAACGACGCGACCAAGCAGTTCCACGGCGGCGGCGACGACCCGATCGCCGAGCTGATCGACGCCGGCGCGCCCATGGAGCTGCCCACCCCCGACACCGACGTGCCGATGGTCAGCCGCTCGGTACGGCTGCCGCTGGAGACGTACGAGCGGGTGCGGGCCGCCGCCGACGCCCGGGGCATCGGGGTGACCACGCTGATGCGGCAGTGGATCGAGGCCGGCCTGGCCGAGCTGGACGACTCGGCGACGGTCTCCCTCGCCGACGTCCGGCGCGCCCTCGCCGCCCTCTCCCGACCCACCGCCGCCTGAGCGGTTCGCCGGACGCGGGTCGCCTCAGCCCTTCGCGGCCCTCGCCTCCGCCTTCATCCGCTGCTTGTGCTCGCGCACCCGGCGCAGCGAGTCCGCGTCGGCCACGTCGGCCACCGACCGGTATGCGTCGGCGTCGCCGTAGTCGCCGGCCGCCTCCCGCCAACCGTCCGGCGTGACGCCGTAGCGCTTGCCGAGCAGCGCGACGAGGATCTGCGCCTTCTGCCGACCGAACCCGGGCAGCTCGGTGATCCGGCGCAGCAACTCCCGCCCGTCGGCGACGTCGGCCCAGAGCCGGGCGGCGTCGCCGTCGTACCGGTCGACCAGCACCCGGCACACCTCCTGCGTCCGGGTGGCCATCGCCTTCGGGAACCGGTGCAGGGCCGGCGGCTCGGCGAAGACCGCCACCAGCGCGTCCGGGTCGTACCCGGCCAGCTCGCGGGCGTCCGGCTCGTGCCCGAGGCGCTGCGCCAGCACGTACGGCGAGGAGAACGCCTTCTCCATCGGGACCTGCTGGTCGAGCGTCATCCCCAGCAGCAGGGCCAGCGGGCTGCGCTCCAGCAGCCGGTTGGCCTCGGGGTCGATGGGCAACGAGAACGTCATGCCGTCCATCCTGCCCGCCCGCCGCCCGGGGACGACGCCGACGCCCCGACACCCCGGTTCCCCGCCCACCTCCCCAGCCACCTCCCGCCGGCCGCCCCGGCGGTTGGATTTCGGGGCGGCGGTGACGATGTGCGTCGGGACGGAGGGCAGGATGGCGACGTGGACGAACACGACATGCTGCTCTCCCCCGCCGGCGTCGAGGCGCTCCGGACGGCGCTGTCCCGCGCCGCGTACACCTCGAACGGCATCGCCGACCGGCTCGGGCCGCAGGCGACCGGCGGGATCGCCCGCAACGACTTCCGGGCGGCCCTGCGCGCCACCGTGGACCGCGACCCGCTCGCCACCCTCATCCGGGTGTTCATCTGCGACCAGACCGAGCCGGAGGCCGCGGTGGCCGCCGCGCTCGCCCCGCTGACCGTGGCCGAGGCGCTGGCCGGGGGGCTGGTCGAGCGGCACGGCGACGGGCTGCGTGCGGGCGTCGACCTGGAGCCGTACGCCGACGACTGGTGGGTCCTCGCCGACCTGCCCGTCAGCTCGCGGCCGGGCCGGCCGCTGCACTCCGAGCACGTGCTCGGCATCGGCGGGGCGACCCAGACGCTGATCGGGGCGGCCGTGCGCCGGCCGGTGGAGACCGCGCTGGACCTGGGCACCGGCTCCGGGGTGCAGGCCCTGCACCTGGCCACCCACGCCCGCCGGGTCACCGCCACCGACGTGTCCGAGCGGGCGCTGCGCTTCGCCGCCACCACGGCGGCGCTCAACGGCCAGGACTGGGAACTGCTCCGCGGGGACATGGTCGCCCCGGTCGCCGGTCGCCGGTTCGACCTGGTGGTCAGCAACCCGCCGTTCGTGGTCGGCCCGGGCACCACCACCCACGTGTACCGGGACTCGGGCCGGGTCGGCGACGCGATCGGCGCCGAGCTGGCCGCCGCCGCCCCGGGGCTGCTCACCGAGGGCGGCACCATGCAGTACCTGGCGAACTGGGTGCACGTCGCCGGTGAGGACTGGGGCGAGCGGGTGGCCGGCTGGTTCGCCGGCACCGGCCTGGACGCCTGGGTGATCCAGCGCGAGGTCGCCGACCCGATGGCGTACGTCAACCTGTGGCTGACCGACGTCGGCGAGGCCGCCGACCCGCACCGGGCGGCGGCCTGGCTCGACTGGTTCGACGCGCACAAGGTGGAGGCGGTCGGCTTCGGCATCGTCTCGCTGCGCCGCGCCGGCCACGCCGACCCGGTGGTGCGGGTGGAGGACCTGCGGCAGCGGGTGGAGCCGCCGCTGGGCGACCGGGTCGCCGCCTGGTTCGACCGCCAGGACTGGCTCCGGGTACGCGACACCGAGGCGCTGCTCGCCGCGCGCTACCGGGCCGCCGAAGGTCTCCAGCTCCGGCAGGAGGCCACCATGGGCGACGAGGGGTGGGCGGTGGACCGGCAGGTCATCGCGATGCCGCACGGGCTGCGCTGGACCGAGGAGGTCGATCCGCTGGTGCTGGCCCTGGTCGGCGGCGCGGACGGCCGGCTGCCGCTGCGCGACCAGCTCGCCCTGCTCGCCGCCGCGCACGACGTGACCCCGCAGGAGCTGGCCGAGGCGGCCGGCCCGATCGTGGCGCACCTGGTGGAGCGCGGCATCGTCGAGCCGGTGACGGCGGCCTGATGCGGGCGGTCGAGCTGGTGCGGTCGCCGACGCGGGCCGTGGGCTGATGCGGGCGGTCGTGCAGACCGTCGGCCGGGCCAGCGTCGCGGTCGACGGGGAGGTCGTCGGCACGGTCACCGACGGGCTGCTGGTGCTGCTCGGCGTGACCCACACCGACACCCCGGAGACGGCGCGGACCATGGCCCGCAAGATCCACGAACTGCGTATCCTGGACGACGAGCGCAGCGCGGCGGACACCGGCGCCGGCATCCTGGTGGTCAGCCAGTTCACCCTCTACGGCGACGCCCGCAAGGGCCGGCGGCCGAGCTGGACCGCCGCCGCCCCCGCCGAGGTGGCCGAACCCCTGGTCGAGGCGGTCGTGGCGGCGCTGCGCGACCGCGGCGCGCCGGTGCAAACGGGCCGCTTCCGCGCCCACATGCTGGTCGAGAGCGTCAACGTAGGCCCCCGAACCCTCCTCCTCGACCTCTGACCCCTGCCGCCGGTGATCAAGAGGTTTGCGTCAGCCGGGGCCGGAATCATGACGCAAACCTCTTGATCACCGGGAGGATCCCGGGGGATCCCGGGGGTCAGAAGAAGAGGCCGCGGGTCTGGATGGACTGGCGGAGCCAGGCGTCGAGTTGGGCGGCCCAGTCGGTGTCGTGCGCCGTGGCGTGGTCGACGGAGAAGCGGCCAAAGGCGTCCCGGCCCTCGCTGAGGACGCCGCCCCGCTTGTCGATCTCCAGCACCACCTGCACCTGCTGCGGGTCGGTGACGAAGGTGACCTCCAGCTGGTTGATCGCGCGGGCGTACTGGGGTGCCGGGTAGAACTCGATCTCCTGGTAGAACGGCAGGTGCTGGCGTACCCCGTAGATGTGGCCCCGCTCGACGTCGGCGCGCGCGAACCGGAAGCCCAGCCGCAGCAGCGCCTCCAGCAGCGCCTCCTGGGCCGGCAGCGGGTGCACCGCCACCGCGTCCAGGTCGCCCTTGTCGACCGCCCGCGCCACCTCCAGCTCCGTACGCAGCCCCATCGTCATCCCGTGCAGGTGCTGCCCGTACAGCTCGGTGAGCGGGGTCTCCCAGGGCACGTCGAAGCGGAACGGTACGTCGTACCGCTGCCCCGCCTCCAGCCGGAACGCCCCCGTGACCTGCTGGCGGTGGAACTCCTGGGTGGTCTCGTAGTCGCTGTCGCCGCTCTCCACCTCGACCCGGGTGACCAGGCCCAGCGCGACGTAGTCGATGTCGACCGCGTGCTCGCCGCCGGCCACGTGGACGACGCCCTCCAACTGACCGCCCGGACGGCAGTTCGGATTGCTCAGCACCGTCTCCACCGACGGGCCGCCCACACCCATCGCCTGCATGAGCCGCTTGAAGACCACGACGCCCTCCACCCTCTCGAAGACCGGTCGCATTGGCGTCCGACCTGCTGATTCGGCCCGAACGGCCGACTGCCGGCACGGTAGCCGGGCCTGGCAAGGTCAGGGGCCCGGACACCCCTATCCGCTGTCGGTTCCCCGATCGCCTCACTCCCGTTTCACGTCCCGGTTGCCAGAGTGTGAGTCACCGGCGCCACTGGGCCGGCATCGCGGCACCGACGTGGACACGGGGAGAGACAGAGATGGTCCTTCAGATGATCGAGAACCAGATCGGCCCGGCCGTCACCATCGACGCCGAGGCTGCCGCCGACACCCTGACCGACCTGGACGCCACCGACGAGCGCGGCGTCTCCACGGACCTGGTCCGGGCCTACCTCAACGGCATCGGGCGCACGAAGCTGCTCACCGCCGAGAAGGAGGTGGTGCTCGCCAAGCGGATCGAGGCCGGGCTGTTCGCCGAGGAGAAGCTCGCCACCTGCACGCCGGTCTCGATGGAGCTGCGCGCCGACCTGGAGATCGTCGCCGCCGAGGGCCGCACGGCCAAGGACCACCTGCTCGAGGCCAACCTGCGCCTCGTGGTCAGCATCGCCAAGCGGTACACCGGTCGGGGCATGGCGTTCCTCGACCTCATCCAGGAGGGCAACCTCGGCCTGATCCGGGCGGTCGAGAAGTTCGACTACACCAAGGGCTTCAAGTTCTCCACGTACGCCACCTGGTGGATCCGGCAGGCGATCACCCGCGCGATGGCCGACCAGGCCCGCACCATCCGCATCCCGGTGCACATGGTCGAGCAGGTCAACCGGATGGTCCGGGCCCGCCGCGAGCTGGCCGTCACGCTGGGCCGCGAGCCAGGCATCGCCGAGGTCGCCCGGGCCATGGACGTCCCCGAGTTCCAGGTCATCGAGCTGATCTCGTACGACCGCGAGCCGGTCAGCCTCGACCAGGCCGTCGGCGAGGACGGCGAGAGCGCCCTCGGCGACTTCGTCGCCGCCGTGGGCCCGGCCGTCGAGCCCGGTGCAGCCGCCGCCGACGGCGAGCTGCGCAACGAGGTGCGGATCGTGCTCGCCACCCTGTCCCAGCGGGAGCAGGCGGTGATCCGGCTCCGCTTCGGCCTGGACGACGGCCGGCAGCGCACCCTGGACGAGGTCGGCAAGGAGTTCGGCCTGTCCCGGGAGCGGATCCGGCAGATCGAGAAGGTCACGCTGCTCAAGCTGCGCGCCCCGGAGCGGGCGCAGCGGCTGGAGGCGTACGCCTGCTGACCGGGCACCCGTAAGGAAGGGCCCCGGCGGTTCGCCGGGGCCCTTCCTTCCACCTCACAGGCGGCGAGGGCCGGTGTCGGGGCGGGTGCCCGCCGCGCCCACGCCCACCGCGGCGTGCAGCACCGAGATGCCGTCCGGGCGGGCCAGCACCGGGTTGAGGGTGAGCGAGCGCACCCGGGGCTGCTCGTCGGCGAGCCGCCCCACCCGCAGCAGCAGCTCCACCAGGGCGGCCCGGTCCACCGGGGCGGCCCCCCGGTGCCCATGCAGCAGCGGCGCCGCCCGGGGCGCGGCCACCAGCTCGGTGGCGTCGGCGTCGGTCAGCGGCACCGCCCGCCACGCCCGGTCGCCCAGCAGCTCGGTGGCGACGCCGCCGAGGCCGAAGCCGACCACCGGCCCGAACGCCGGGTCCTCCACCAGTTCCACCACGCACGCCACGCCCGGCGGGACCATCGCCTGCACCAGGACATCCGTGCCGAAGACCGCCGACATCTCCGCGTACGCCCGGTGCACCGCCGCCGCGTCGGCCAGGTCGAGCCGGACCGCGCCGAGGTCGAGGCGGTGCCGCAGCCCGGGGGCGGCGGCCTTCAGCGCCACCGGGCAGCCGAGCGCCCCGGCGGCGGCGACCGCCTCGTCGGCCGAACGCGCGGGCACCGACGGCACCACGTCGATCCCGTACGCGCCCAGCAGCCCGGCCGGGTCGGACCCGTCGACGCGCAGCGCGGCGGACGCGGCGGCGGCGTCGATCCGGGGCAGCTCGGGCAGCGCGCCGGGCGGGCGGCGCAGCCAGTCGGCGTACGTGGCGACCCGGGCCAGGGCCCGCACCGCCTCCTCCACGCTCGGGTACGCCGGCACCCCCGCCGGGACGCGCCCGGCGAGGAAGGTGGCCACCACCGGCTTGCCGGCGTCGAGCGCGCCGGGCAGGGCTGCGGCGAAGTCGGCCTCGGTGTCGGTGAGCTGCCCGGGCAGCGGCGGGGCGAAGACCGCGACGAGGGCGTCCACATTCTCGTCGGCGGCGGCCACGCCGAGCGCGGCGGCGAACTCGGCCGCCCCCGCCCGGGGGCCGACGTCGGACGGATAGCCGGCGGCCACCGTCAGCCCCTGGGCGGCGCAGGCGGTGGCGGCCAGCCCGGTCAGCGCCGAGGAGTTGCCGACCACGGCGACCCGCCGCCCGGCGGGGCGCGGCTGGTGGGCCAGCAACACGCCGACGTCGAGCAGTTCCGCGACCGTGTCGACCCGGATCACCCCGGACTGGGCGAACAGGGCGCTGACCGCGACCGCGTCGGGGCCGGGCACGTCGCCGTTCAGGCCGGGCGGGCGGGCCGACGACGCCAGCGCCACCACCGGCTTGTCCCGGCCGATCCGCCGGGCCAGCCGGGCGAACTTGCGCGGGTTGCCGAACGTCTCCAGGTACAACATGATCACGTCGGTGCCGGGGTCGTCCTGCCAATATTGAAGCAGGTCGTTGCCGGAGACGTCGGCCCGGTTGCCGGCCGAGACGAAGCTGGACAGGCCGAGGCCCCGGCGGGCCGCCTCGGCGAGCAGCGCCACCCCGAACGCACCGGACTGGCTGAAGATGCCCACCCGGCCGGGGGCCGGCAGCGCGGGGGCGAGGGTGGCGTTGAGGCGTACCTGATCGGCGGTGTTGGCCACGCCGAGGCAGTTCGGGCCGACGACCCGCATGCCGGCGGCGTGCGCAGCGCGGACCAGGGCCCGCTGGGCTGCCGCGCCGGCCGCGCCGGCCTCGGCGAAGCCGGCCGAGATCACCACCAGGCCGTGCGCGCCGGCCGCCGCCGCGTCGGCCACCACCGCGCCCACCGCCTCCGGGGCCACCGCGACCACCGCCAGGTCGATCGCGTGGCCGGCGTCGACCGCCGACGGGTACGCGGGCAGCCCCGCCACCATCGGCGCGCTCGGGTGCACCGGCACGACCGGCCCCGGGTAACCGCCGTCGCGCAGGTGACCGAGCAGGGCCGCGCCGACGCCCTGCCCGGTGGCGCTCGCGCCGTAGACGGCGACGCCCCGGGGGGCCAGCAGCCGGGCGATGGAGCGGGCCTCGGTGCGATGCTCCCGGCCGCGCTGCACCGCAAGCGTCGCCTCGGTCGGGGCGATCGGGAAGCTCAGGTGCACCACGCCGTCGGCGTACTGGCGTTGGACCTGGTAGCCGAAGTCGGCGAAGACCCGCAGCATCGCCCCGTTGGCCGGGAGCACCTCGGCGACGAAGCGCACGATCCCGGCCCGCCGGGCCGCGTCGGCCAGGTGCTCCAGCAGCACCGAGCCGATCCCCCGCCCCTGGTGGGCGTCCTCCACCACGAAGGCCACCTCGGCCTCGGGGGCCTGCGGGCCCAGCCGCTCGTAGCGGCCGACGGCGACGATCCGTTCCCCGGCGAGCACCACCAACGCCTCCCGGTCGGAGTGGTCGACGTGCACGAACCGGTGCAGGTCCCGCTCGGGGATGCGCGGGTACGGCGAGAAGTAGCGCAGGTAGCGGGTGCGCTCGGAGAAACGGGCGTGCATCGCCACGATCCCCGGCGCGTCGTCCGGGCGGATCGGTCGCAACCCGACGGTGCTGCCGTCGCTGAGCAGCACGTCCACCGGCTGGTCGACGGTGGTCACCGGTTCCGGCCCCTCCCCGGGCGCACCGGCTCAGTCCCGCGGGTCGTGCGGGTCGAGGCCGAGCAGGGGGAACACCGACTTGCGGGTGGCGGCGATGGCCCGGTCCACCGAGTTCGGCTCGCCGGTCGGCTGCCACGGCTCGAATGCGGGGTCGGCGTCGTCGGTCATCCGCAGCGGCACCTCCCGGCCGGGGCGGCGGGCGGCGGCGAGAGCACGCCAGCCGGGCGGGGTGAGCGTCGCCGGGTCGATCGGGTCGCCGGTCGCCACCGCGAGCAGGTGGGCCCAGGCCCGGGGCACCACCTCGACGAGGGCGTACCCGCCGCCTCCGGTGGCCACCCAGCGGCCGTCGCACAGCTCGTCGGCCAGCGCCCGCAGCGCCAGGTAGGTGGCGCGCTGCCCGTCGACGCTCAGATGCAGGTCGGCGAGGGGATCCAGCCGGTGCCCGTCCGCCCCGCACTGGGTGACGAGGAGCTGCGGCCGGAACGCGCGCAGCACCGACGGCACGACCGCATGGAACGCGCGCAGCCAGCCGGCGTCGTCGACCCCGGGCGGCAGCGGCACGTTCACGGCGCTGCCCTGTGCCCCCGGCCCGCCCGTCTCGTCGGGGAACCCGGTGCCGGGGAACAGCGCGAGCGGGGTCTCGTGCAGGCTGACGGTGAGCACCCGGGGGTCGTCCCAGAAGATGGCCTGCACGCCGTCGCCGTGGTGCACGTCCACGTCGACGTACGCGATCCGCTCCGCGCCGAGGTCGAGCAGGCGGGCGATGGCCACCGCCGGGTCGTTGTAGACGCAGAACCCGGCGGCGCGGGCCGGCATGGCGTGGTGCAGCCCGCCGGCCACGTTGACGGCCCGCCGGGCCTCGCCCCGCCACACCGCCTCGGCCGCGGCCACGGTGGCCCCGGCGATCAGCGCGCTGGACTCGTGCATCCCGTCGAAGACCGGATTGTCCGACGTGCCCAGCCCGAACCCGGCGAACAGCGGGTCGCGGGGGGCGGCGCGGACCGCGTCGAGATAGCGCGGGTCGTGCACCCGGGTCAGCAGGGCCTCGTCGGCCGGCTCGGGCCTGGCCAGGCGCACCCCGGGCCGGCCCAGGACGCCCAGCTCCCCGGCGAGCGCGACGGTCAGCTCGACCCGCACCGGGTCGAGCGGATGGTCACCCATGTCGTAGGCGAGCAGGGCCTCGTCCCACACCACCACCGTGTCCTCGGACATGGGGCCATCGTCGCACGGCCACCGACACCGCCCACCGCACGCGCTGCTCTCCAGCGCCGGGGTGTCGGCGGTCAGCCGCCGGTGGCGACGGGTCGGGAGTCGTCGGCCACCCAGTTGCTCCACGATCCGACGTAGAGGGCCGCGTCGGGGCGGCCCGCCAGGTGCAGGCCGAGGACGGCCTGCGCGGCGGTCACCCCGGACCCGCAGTACGCCCCCACGGGCGCGGCGTCGGCCACCCCGGCGGCGGCGAACCGCTCCCGCAGCGCCCCGGCGGACGGGAAGCGGCCGTCCGGGCCGACGTACTCGCCGGCAGGCAGGTTCACCGCACCCGGCACGTGCCCGGCCACCGGGTCGACCGGCTCGTGCTCGCCCCGGTAGCGCGCTGCGGCCCGCACGTCGAGCAGCGTGCCGTCGCCGGCGGCGGCGAGCGCGGCGGCCGAGTCGGCGTCGAGCACCGGCAGCCCGCCCGGGCGGACCGTCACGTCCCCGGGGGCCGGGGTCGGCTCGTCGGTCGACACGGGCCGGCCGGCGGCAGTCCACGCCGGGAAGCCGCCGTGCAGCACCCGGACCGGCCGGTGCCCGGCCCAGCGCAGCGTCCACCAGGCCCGCGCCGCGCCGAGGCCGTCGCCGCCGTCGTACACGACGACGGGGTGACCGGCGCGGACCCCGGCAGCCCGCAGCGCGGCCTGGAGGACGGCCGGGTCGGGCAGCGGGTGCCGGCCGGCCGCGCCGGGCGGCCCGCACAGCGCGGCGTCCAGGTCGACGAAGACCGCGCCGGGGAGGTGCCCGGCGGCGTGGTCGACGCGGCCGGACGGACCGGCGAGCCGCCAGCGGACGTCGAGCAGGGTGGGCGGGTCGGCGGAGTCGAGCTCCGCCGCGAGCCGGTCGGCCTCGACCAGCAGCTCCTCGGTACCGGACATGGCGTCCAGTCAACACCATCCGGGCGGTCACCTCGCGATTCGGCGAGGGGCCATGTCGGGCGGCCGGGGTACCATCGACCTCCGGGAGGTCGCCGACGTGAAGCACCTGGTCGACACGAGTGGGCGCGGAACTACCTCCGCCGAGAGGGGTAATCGATGCGCCACGATCTAGTGGACACGACCGAGATGTACCTGCGCACCATCCTCGAGCTCGAGGAGGAAGGCGTGCCGCCGCTGCGCGCCCGGATCGCCGAGCGGCTGCGCCAGAGCGGCCCCACCGTCAGCCAGACCGTCGCCCGGATGGAACGCGACGGGCTGCTCACCGTCGAGGGCGACCGGCACCTCGCGCTGACCCCGCTGGGCCGCGCGTCCGCCGTGTCCGTGATGCGCAAGCACCGGCTCGCCGAACTGCTGCTGGTCAACGTCATCGGGATGCCCTACGAGGAGGCCCACGAGGAGGCCTGCCGGTGGGAGCACGTGATGAGCGACGCGGTGGAGAAGCGGGTGTACGACCTGCTCAACCGCCCCACCCGCTCCCCGTACGGCAACCCGATCCCGGGCCTGGAGGAGCTGGGCACCCCCGAGCAGCCGACCGACGGCAGCGACGGCGAGCGCAACCTGGCGTTCCCGGGGCTCACCGGCACGGTGGTCGTGCGGCGGATCTGCGAGAGCGTGCAGACCGACGCCGACGTGCTGCGGCAGCTGCACGCCGCCGGGGTCGACCCGGGCGCGACGGTGACCGTGGCCCAGGAGCGCGACGGCGTCTCCATCGACCGCTCCGGTGACCGGGTCCGGCTGCCCCGCGAGGTCGCCTCCCGGGTCTTCGTCGCCGCCCACTGACCCACACCGCACCCCCCTGGGCCCCACATTCGTCCGGGCCCACGTCCGTCCGGGCCCGCCCCGGCGGGACCGTCTCCGGCCCGGGTCCCGGCCCCGCCCCGGGCGCGGCTCACAGGGCCCGGGTGTCGACCGTTCCCGCCAGGGCGACCAGCTTCCCGGCCAGCTCGTCGGCGGCGGCGCGCTCGGTGCCCTTCGGCAGCGTCCAGCGCAGCACCGCCAGCCGGTCCTCGGTGGCCAGCCAGCCGACCTCGGCGACCGGCCCCTGCCCCTTCGTCGCCGCCCCGGTCCGCCGGTAGGCGGCCTGACCCAACCGGCTGACCTTCCGGGCCCCGGCAGGCTGCACGTCGGCAGTGAAGTCGGCCACGTCGATCGACGTGTCGGTGACCGTGAAGGCCAGCTCCGGCAGCAGCGCCCGCCTCGCGCGCAGCACACAGGTGCGGGTGTCGTCGCGGGCGCTGGACGCCGCCACGTCGAACCGTTCCCCGGTGTGCTCCTCGACCACGGCGAAGTCGAGCAGCTGGCAGGCGCCGCCGGAGGACGCCGCCGGGACCTCGACCGCGGCCGGCGCGCCCCGGGGCACCGCCACCGGCTCCGCCGCCTCCGCCCCGCACCCCGCCACCAGCAGCACCGACACGCCCGCCAGGCAGATCCGACTGCGCACGCCAACCTCCGCGCTCCCCGGCGGTTCCCGCCGATGTCCGCCCGACACCGTACGGGTAGTCCGCCCCGGGCGGAAGCCCACGGCCGGTGGTGGTCCGCGCCGGACCGGAGGACCTCAGTCGGCCACGTACGGGCAGTGTCGACACCCTCGCCCGCAGCAGGTGCCCCGGCGGGCCAGGAAGCCGGCGGTCAGCACGAACAGGCCGGTCTCCGGATCGGGGTAGCCGGCCTGCCCCGCCGCGAGGGCGGCGGCGTGCGCGGCGAGGATCCGCCCCCGGTGCGGGTGCTCCGGCGGCAGCCGCGACGGGTGCGGCTCGGCCAACGGCCGTGCCGCCAGCGGAACCCGCTCTCCACTCACCGCAGCAGTGTAAGGAAGGGCCCCTTCTTAACAACCCTCCGCGCGCTCCCCCGCGCGCCCGGTGCGGCTGCCGCGCCTACGCCGGGTCGGCGTGGCGCGGGCGGCGGGCCAGCAGGTACGCCTGAGGGCTCCGCTCGTAGTCCTCAGGCTCGCGGACCAGGCGGGCGTGGACGACGAACCCGGCGGCGGTGAGCTGCGCGGCGATCCGGCCCGGCGGCAGCCAGTGCACGTCGTAGGAGACCGTGTGGCCGTACGCCTGCTCCAGGCGGATCCGCTCGTCGCCGGCCTTGAACGCGAGCAGCAACTCGCCGCCCGGGGCGAGCGCCCGGTGGAACTCCGCGAAGACGGCCGGCAGCAGTTCCGGCGGCAGGTGAATGATCGAGTACCACGCGACGAGGCCGGCGAGACCGGCGTCGGGCAGCGGCAGGCCGGTCATCGAGGCGACGGCGAAGCGCAGCCCCGGCCAGGATTCCCGGGCCACCGCGACCATCCCCGGGGACAGGTCGAGGCCGGCGACGTCCAGCCCGAGACCGCGCAGGTGGGCGGTGATCCGGCCGGTGCCGCAGCCGACCTCCACGACCGGCCCGGCACCGGCGCCGGCCTCCGCCACCGACCCCACATCGGACGCCGCCGGCCGGGCGGTCCCACCGCCGCCGACCAGCTCGGCGAAGGCGGCCAGCAGGGCCCGCTCCAACGGTTTACGCCCCAGCTCGCCGTGGATCAGCCGGGCGTAGTCGACGGCCACCGTGTCGTACGCGGCGCGGGTCTCCCGCAGCCAGTTCGGTCCCCCCATGACCGGCGACCCTAGCCGCCAGCGGGCACCACGCGGGTGCCCGGGTGCGGCGCGCCGACGCGGGCAGGATGGGCGGGGCGTCACGCGAACCAGGTGACCGCCTGACCGTGCGGCCGGGTCCAGGCCAGCGGGATGCCGTCCAGCGTGAGCACGTTGTGCAGCGTCCCGCCCGGCGGCTCCGGCAGCGCGTCGTGCCTCAGCACCTCCGGGGTCTCGTTTGCGAGCCAGTGGCCGGGCAGTGTGCGTACCAGATCGGCGAAGGCCGCCCGGCGCGCAGCCGGCACCTGGTAGAGCACGCTGGTGTGGAACACCACCAGGGTCGCGCCCGCGGGCGCCCGCGCGGCCAGCGCCGGCAGGTCGTCGACGAGATCGCCGCGTACGAGCAGCGGCGGGTCGGCCGCGGCCACGGCCGACGCGGCCCGCAGCCGGGCGCGGCGGTGCGCGTGCTCGGGCCAGACGAGGGCGTCGAGCCAGGCGGCGTCGGCGGGGTCGGTCACGTCAGGTCCAGCCCGGCCCGCCACGCCACGTCGGGCCGGCGGGTCGGCGGCGCGGCACCGGTGAGCGCGCAGTCGAGGACGGGCTCCCCGGTGCCGAGCCGGTGGCCGCCGTAGCGGTAGGCGTACCGGTCGGGGTAGAGGCACAGCCCGGCCGACGCACCGACCTCCAGCAGCGCGAGGGGCTGTGGCAGCGCGGCCAGCACCGGCAGGAGCGCCGCGCACCGGCCGGCCTCGTTGGTCTGGGTCGCCCGGGTACGCAGCTGCGCCGCGACCGCCGGCCAGTGGGCCGCCGTGAACTCGCCGAACGCGGCCGGGTCCTCGACGGGCCCGCCGAGCAGTCGGACGACGGCGAACAGCAGATTGGGCTGTCGCCTGGCGGCCGGGACCGTGCCGAGCAGCGCGAGCAGGCGACCGTCGCGGGCGACGGCGTGGGCCAGGCGCTCGTACGCGGGCGACACCCCGCGCGCCTCGCGGTCGGCGAACTCGACGTAGCTGGCGGCGATCGCCGCATCCACACCTGTCGTCATCGACGAAGGCTAGCCGCTCTGCGGGGGTGTACCAGGGTGTCCTTCGCCACCGCAGGCGTTGACAAGGCGCCTTTCCTTAC
>NZ_JBHUVA010000106.1:0-18712 GCF_042670805.1 Micromonospora sp. NPDC057141
TACGACACCGCGGCCGCACCGACGCCGGCGGGGCCCGTCGTGGCCCGGCCGGCTTCTTTGTCGTACGGGGGAAAGCCGGCGCCCGCCGGACCACCCCTGGTGTGGGGCGGTGCCGACGGGCGCCGGAGGTAGTGCGGGGTCGATCAGGCGAGACCGATGGTGAACTGCTCCCACGCGCCGACCGAGGTGCTCTTGGCGATCAGCGGCTTGCTGCCGCCGCTGTCGGCCTTGACGATCTTGCTGTTGGCGTTCGCGTACAGGTGGACGGTGCCGTCCGGGTGGTGCCAGCCGACGAAGAACGCCTCCCAGTCGCTGACCGCGCTGCCCTTCGCCAGCAGCGGCTGGGAGCCGCCGCTCTGCGCCGTCACGTACTTGTTGTTGACCAGCGCGCGGAAGGCGACCCAGCCGTAGCCGAGGTCGACCAGCTCGTACTTCTCCCAGGAGCCGACCGAGGTGCTGCGGGCCAGCAGCGGCTTGCTGCCGCCGCCGTCGGCCGCGACGAACTTGCCGTTCGCCTTGGCCTTCACGCTGACGATCGGGTTGGGTGCCTCGAAGTCGAACTTCTCCCAGGCGCCGATGCTGGCGCTCTTGGCGAGCAGCGGCTTGGTGCCCGCGCCGTCGGCGGCCACGTACTTGCCGTTGACCTGTGCCTTGAGGCTGATGCTGCCGTCGGTGTTGTGGACGAGCTGGAACTTCTCCCACGAGCCGATCGCGGCGCTCTTGGCGATCAGCGGCTTGCTGCCGCTGCCGTCGGCCGCGACGTACTTGCCGTTGGCCTTCGACTTGAGGGCGACCAGCCCGCTGCCGGCGGGGTCGAGCACGACGTCGAACTTCTCCCACCCACCGAGCATCCAGCTACGGGCGATCAGTGGCTTGCTGCCGCCGCTCTCGGCCACGACGAGGGAGTCGTTGACCCGGGCCCGCAGGCCGACGTTGGTGCGGGCCACCGGGGTCGCGCCCACGTGCGCGAGCCGGTCGATGCTGCCCGCCGGGCCGAGCACCGCGCCGGAGACGCCGTTGGTGACGACGGCGTTGCGCACCTGCTGCGGGGTCCAGCCCGGGTTCTGGGCGAGCAGCTGGGCGGCGATGCCGGCCACGTGCGGCGCGGCCATCGACGTCCCGTTGATCGTCTCGGTGGCGGTGGTGCCGCCGATCCACGCCGAGGTGATGCCGACGCCGGGGGCGAAGGTGTCCAGGCAGGTCCCGTAGTTGGAGAAGCCGGCCATCATGTCCACCCGGTCGGTCGCGCCGACGGTGATGGCGGCCGGCGCGCGGGCCGGCGAGTATGCGCAGGCGTCGTCCGCCTCGTTGCCGGCGGCGACGACGTAGGTGATGCCCTGGCCGATGGAGGTGGCGATCGCGTCGTCCAGCACCGGGTCCACGTCACCGCCGAGGCTCATGTTCGCCACTGCGGGCTTCTGGGCGTTGGTGTTCACCCAGTCGATCCCGGCGACGACCCCCTCGGTCGTTCCGTTGCCCTCGCAGTCGAGCACCCGGACCGCGACCAGGTCGACGTCCTTGGCGACGCCGTAGGTGGTGCCGCCCACGGTGCCCGCCACGTGCGTGCCGTGGCCGTTGCAGTCGGCGGCGTCGCCGCCGTCGACCGCGTCGAACCCGTAGCTCGCCCGGCCGCCGAAGTCCTGGTGGTTGATGTTGATGCCGCTGTCGATGACGTACGCGGTGACGCCGCTCGACGACGGGTACGTGTAGGACTTGCTCAGCGCCGGAGTGGTCTGGTCGATCCGGTCCAGGCCCCACGAGGGCGGGTTGGTCTGGGTGCCGCTCGCCGAGTACCTGCGCACCGGCTCGACGTACGCGACGTCCGGGTCGGCCGCCAGCCGCTTCGCCTGAGCGGGGGTGAGCTGCGCGGAGTAGCCGCGCAGGGCCCCGGTGAAGACCTTGCGCACCGTGCCGCCGTTGGCCTTGGACAGGGCCTTGACGGTGCTGCGGGTGGTGCTGGCGCTGGCCTTGCCGTTCTTCAGCTTGACGATGTAGCGGCCCGGCACGACGCCCTTGGTCGAGGCGTCACGCGCCTGCGACCGCTTCGGCGCGGTCAGGTTCGGCCGCACCGGGTTGCCGGCTGCGTCCAGGCTGGACGCCTCCACGCCGGCCGTCTCCGGGCTGGTCTGGGGGGTCGGGTCGGCCATCGCCGGGCCAGTGGTGGTGGCGAGGGCGATGGAGGTCGCGGAGGCGAGGGCGAGCCCGGCCACCGCAGAGCGGCGCATTACGCCACGACGTGTCAAAGAGATCTCCCCGTTGCAGCATCGGTCGTCCACCTCGGACGGCCGAGAACAATGAATCCGGCCTCACACTGAAATGGACAGGAGGCCACGATGATGTTGCATCATCATGGACGCTGGTCGAACCGAATTACCTCAGCCGATCGGTCGATACGCTGCCGTCGCGTCGTCAGTTTCCTGACAGGCCGGGGCAATCGGAGCGTCACGCCTGCCACAGACCCGCGATCAGCCGCCGATGCCCTGATCCCGGGCCCAGCGCAGCAGCTCCGCCTCGGCCTCGTCGCGGTCCAGCGGGCCGTGCTCCAGGCGCAGTTCCTTGAGGTGCTTCCAGGCCTGGCCCACGATCGGCCCCGGCGGCACGCCGAGCAGCTCCATGATGGCGTTGCCGTCGAGGTCGGGGCGGACCCGGGCGAGGTCCTCCTCGGCGGCGATCCGGGCGATCCGCTCCTCCAGCGCGTCGTAGTCGGCCGCGAGGGCCGCCGCCTTGCGCCGGTTGCGGGTGGTGCAGTCCGAGCGGGTCAGCTTGTGCAGCCGGGCCAGCAGGTCACCGGCGTCGGTGGCGTAGCGGCGCACCGCCGAGTCGGTCCACTCGCCCCGGCCGTACCCGTAGAAGCGCAGGTGCAGGCCGACCAGCGTGACCACCTGGGCGGTGACGTCCTTCGGGTACCGCATGGCCTTCATCCGGGCCTTGGTCAGCCGGGCACCGACCACCTCGTGGTGGTGGAAGCTGACGCGGCCGTCCGACCCGACGGCCTTGGTGGCCGGCTTGCCGACATCGTGCATCAGCGCGGCCATCCGCAGCACGAAGTCACACCCGTCGGTCTCGTACGACACGGCGTTGGCGACCACCGTCAGCGTGTGCTCGTAGACGTCCTTGTGCTGGGCGTGCTCGTCGATCTCCAGCTTCAGCCCGGTCAGCTCGGGCAGGAAGCGGTCGGCCAGGCCGGTGTCGACCAGCAGCCGCAGGCCGGTGATCGGGTCCGCGCCGCAGAGCAGCTTGGTGAACTCGTCGCGGATCCGCTCGGCGGTGATCCGGTCCAGGTCGGCGGCCATCCGGACCATCGCGGCCCGCACGTCGGGGTGCACGGCGAAGCGGAGCTGGGCGGCGAACCGGGCGGCCCGCAGCATCCGCAGCGGGTCGTCGCCGAACGACTCGGCGGGGGTGCCGGGGGTGCGGATCACCCGGGCGGCGAGGTCGTCGAGGCCGCCGTGCGGGTCGGTGAACCGGTGCTCCGGCAGGCTCACCGCCATCGCGTTGATGGTGAAGTCGCGACGCCTGAGGTCCTCGGTGAGGCTGGTGCCGTACTCCACGATGGGGTTCCGGCTGACCTGGTCGTACGCCTCGGCGCGGAAGGTGGTGACCTCCAGCCGCAGGCCGTCGCGCTGGCAGCCGATGGTGCCGAACTCGCGCCCGGTCTCCCAGATCGACTCGGCCCAGCCCTTGACGATCCGCAGGGTCTGGTCGGGGTGGGCGTCGGTGCAGAAGTCGAGGTCGTCGCCGAGGCGGCCGAGCAGGGCGTCGCGCACCGAACCGCCCACCAGGTGCAGCTCGTGGCCGGCGTCGGCGAACCGGCGGCCCAGCTCGTCTGCGACCGGGGAGACGCGGAGCAGTTCGGCGACGGCGTTGCGCTGCGCGGCGGTGAGTTCGCGGCGGTCGGCGGCGTGGGGTGCGGAGGCTTCGGACATGGGATCGCCAGCCTATCGGGCCGACCGGGGGCCTGATCCGCCGGGCGCGGGTAGCAGGAAGGTGTTGACTATGGTCATGGGGTGCGGGCCGGTGCCCGGCTCCGACGTACCCCTGGGAGGCTGGAGATGAGCGGCGGTCTCTACCGCAGCGCGAACGCCGCGCAGGGCGGCGGCAGGCCCCCCGGCTCCCCCGGCGACGACGCCACCTTCATCTCGGCGGAGCCGCTGAACCAGCCCTCGATCGAGTCGACCGCGCCGCCGCAGGAGCAGGTCGCGGAGGCCAGCGCCGCGACGAACAGCGCGGTGATGGCGATCGGCAGCCTGGTCAGCCGGGGCACGGGCTTCCTGCGCACGCTGGCGCTGACCGCCGCGCTGGGCGGGGCGCTGGTCGGCGACGCCTACACCACGGCGCAGATCCTGCCCGGGATGGTCTACGAGTTCCTGCTCGGCGGCATCCTGACCAGCGTCCTGATCCCGGTGCTGGTGCGCCGCCGCAAGGCCGACGCGGACCAGGGGCAGGCGTACGCCCAGCGGCTGCTGACCCTCGCGGTGATCACCCTGGCCGTCGCGGCGCTCCTCGCCGTCGCGGGAGCCTCCCTGCTGACCTCCCTGTACGCGAGCGACAAGTCCAGCGGCGACTACCAGGAGCTGGTCACCGCCCTGTCGTACCTGATGCTGCCGATGATCTTCTTCACCGGCCTCAGCGCGCTGATCAGCGCGGTGCTCAACACCCGGGGGCACTTCGCCGCCCCGATGTGGGCCCCGATCCTGAACAACCTCGTGGTGATCGGCACCGTCGGCGTCTACATCGCCGTCTTCGGCGCGGAGATCGTCGAGCCGGCGCAGATGACCACCGGGCGGGTCCTGCTGATCGGCGGCGGCACCCTGCTCGGGGTGGCGATCCAGGCGGCCGGGCTGCTGCCGGCCCTGCGCAAGGTGGGCTTCCGCTGGCGGCCGAGGTTCGACTTCCGGGCCCTCGGCCTGGGCGAGCTGGGCCGGCTCGGCGCCTGGATGTTCTGCTACGTGGCGGTCAGCCAGATCGGCCTGATCGTCCTGTTCAACCTGCTCAACCGCGCCGGCCGGGAGAACGCCGCCGGCCCGCTGATCTACAACAACGTCTTCCTGCTGCTGATGATGGCGCACGGCATCATCGCCGTGTCGATCATCACGGCGCTGATGCCCCGGATGAGCGCCGCCGCCGCCGACGGCCGGTACACCGACCTCGCCGCCGACCTGGCCAGAGGCACCCGGACGGTCACGGCGGTGCTCGCCCCCATCGCGGTCTGCTACGCGGTGCTCGCCGGCCCGCTGTCGGTGGCGCTGTTCCGCTTCGGCGCGTTCAGCGACGACAACGCCACCGCCACCTCGCTGGTGCTGCTGGTCGCCGCGCTGGCGCTGGTCCCGTTCGCGGTCAGCCAGTTGTTCACCTTCGCCTTCTACGCGCTCCCGGACACCCGCACCCCGGCTCTGATCAACATCCCGGTGGTGGCGCTGCGGATCGGCGTGCAGATCGGGCTCTTCGCCGCCTTCTCCGCCACCTTCGCGGCGGCGGGCATGATGATCGGCAACGCGGTCTCCTACCTGGCCGCCGCCGTGTTCTCCGCCATGCTGCTGCGCCCCCGGATCGGCCGGATCGGGCTGGGCGGGATCCTGCGTACGCTCGGCAAGGTCCTGGTGGCCGCGCTCGGTGCCGCGCTGGCCGGCCTGCTCGTGGTCAACCTGCTGCCGGGCGGCGACACGTTGAGCTGGCTGGAGGCTGCCTTCCGGCTGGTCGTGGGCGGCGGGGTCATCGTGGGGACGTACCTCGGGCTCGCCATGGTGCTGCGGATCGGCGAGATCACCGAGGTGGTCGGGATGGTCCGCCGCCGCCTCGGCCGCTGATCCAGCTCCGGCTCCGCAGGCCCGCCCGCTCGGCAGACACGGAGCGTAACCGGCGATCACCAGGCTGGGGACACGCCTGTGGATAACTCAGCGATTCGCCGGTCAGCAACCGTTAGGGCCTGTGGACAACCAACCGGAAGGCTGAGCATGGCGGGCCAATCGGCGGGGAATGCGGTGCCGTCGCCCGGACGCCACACCGGCGCGGCCCCTGCAACGACTACTTGCCGTCAACCTCTAGATTGGCTAGTACATGTGCCAGCAACGCGGCCGACAACGGTCGTAACCGGACAGGCGCGGCCAGTCCCGGCACCTCAGCCGGGTACGCCGGGAAGATGACATGTCGGGGAGGCCGGCAACCCGGGTAAGGTCGCTCTCGACGGGTACGGCCGACCCCGGCGCTCCGCGTCGAGACCGTCGGCCGGTTCCTCAACAGGCAGAGCGGGAAGCCAGATGCCCAGCAGCGCGGGTCCATCGATCGACACGATCACCGAGGGAGGACGGGTGACCCAGGTCGGCGAGGGTCAGGAGGCGGAGGAGAGCGCTCCGCCGATCATGACCTTCGGTGCTCCCACGGCCGGTGAGATCCTCGCCGAGCGGTACGAGCTGGTCGAGCACATCAACAACGACAGCGCGGGCCGGCTGGTCTGGCGCGGGGTCGACGTGGTGCTGCGCCGCCCGGTCGCGGTCGTGCTGCGCTACCCGGGCGGCGGCTCGGCCACCGAGATGCTCCAGGCGGCCGTCGCGGCCAGCCGGGTGATCCACCCCAACCTGGTCGGCGTGTACGACGCGATCGACGAGGCCGAGCGGGCGTACGTGGTCCGCGAGTGGGTGGACGGGCGGTCCCTGCGGGAGATGGTCGCCGACGGCCCCCTCGACCCGGGCCGGACGACCGCGATCGGCAATGCAGTGGCCAGCGCGCTGGCGGCCGTGCACGCCACCGACATGGTGCACGGCAACGTGCACCCCGGCACCGTCATGATCAGCGACGAGGGCCGCGTTGTCCTGGCCGACGCCCGCACCGACGGCGCCGACAGCCAGGAGAACGACGTCCGCGCGATCGGCGGCATCCTCTACTTCGCCCTGACCGGGCACTGGCCGCACGCCGAGGCCCCGCTGCACGGCGCCACCGCCGGGCACGGCCGGGCCGCGATCCCCGACGCCGTGCGGGACGCCAGCGGCGCGATCGCCGCGCCCCGCCAGGTCCGCGCCGGCGTGCCGGCCTACCTCGACGACCTCACCATGGACCTGCTCGACGCCGGCATCGCCCCGCCGCCGTCGGACGTGCTCTCGGCCGAGCTGGCCCGGCTGGACATCCCGGTGGAGGACGACGCCTATCTGGAGCCCGCCGGCCCGCTGCGGTTCGCGGCCGACAACGGTGACGAGCCGTCGCCGCTGGCCTCGGTCGCCGGGCGCAAGGTCGCCATCGGCATCGCCGGCCTGTTGGCGGTCGCCCTCGTCGGCCTGCTCATCGGCATCAGCGTCCTCGGCAACGACGACGAGACGCCGCAGACCGAACCGGTGGCCCGGCCGTCCAGCAGCGCCCCGGCCGCCGAGGCCACCCCCGCCGCCGTACGCAAGCTGTCGGTGACCGAGGTCCGCATCGTCGACCCGGACAGCAAGCTCCGCGACGAGCTGGGCGGCGCCGAGAAGGTGATCGACGGCGACGCGGACAAGGGCTGGGACACCGACACCTACACCCGGCCCAACTTCGGCAACACCAAGAGCGGCATGGGCGTCTGGATCGACCTCGGCGAGGAGCGCACCGTCAAGTCGGTGCAGGTGAGCCTCTCCGCGACCGGTGCGTCCGCCCAGCTGTTCGCGGGCACCATCGACCCGCCGCCCACGTCGTCGGGCGACAAGGAGCTGTTCGCCAGCTACCAGCAGAACCCGATCGGGCAGCCCTTCGAGCAGCACGACGGCACCACGATGACCTTCAACGGCTTCGACGCCGACGCGAAATACCGCTACCTGCTGTTCTGGATCACCGAGCTGCCCCCGAGCGAGCGGGGCTACCAGGTCGGCGTCCAGGAGATCACGGTCCAGGGGTCGTGAACCGGGGCCCGGCGACGGGGCACCGCAGCGATCGGGCGCGGTGATGGACGGTCACGACGAGCGCGCGAGCGACGTCGACCTGCTGCGCGCCCACGTCGCCGGTGACCGGAACGCCTTCACCGAGCTGTTCCACCGGCACCGGGACCGGCTCTGGGCCGTGGCCCTGCGGACCCTGGGTGACCGCGAAGAGGCCGCCGACGCCCTCCAGGACGCGCTGCTGTCCGCCCACCGGGCGGCGGCCCGGTTCCGGGGCGACTCGGCGGTGACCACCTGGCTGCACCGGATCGTGGTGAACGCCTGCCTCGACCGGATCCGCCGCCGGCAGGCGCACCCGACCGTTCCGCTGCCCGACGGCACGCACGGCGTCGACGGCGGCCCGTCGACCGGCGGGGCGGAGCCCGCCGCCCCCGTCCAGGACCACGACACCGCCCTGGTGGTCCGGCAGGCGCTCGCCGAGCTGCCCGTCGAGCAGCGGGCGGCGCTGATCCTGGTCGACGTGCAGGGCTACCCGGTGGCCGAGGTGGCCCGCATCCTCGACGTGGCCGAGGGGACGGTCAAGAGTCGCTGCGCCCGGGGCCGGGCCCGACTCGCCGTGGCGCTCGGGCACCTGCGTACGGGCGCATTCCCCGACGGCCCGGACGTGCCCGCCGTCACCCGGGGGAACCCCCGGCCGGCCGACGGCGTCCGATCAGGGTCGGGGCGCTCCCGGCGCGTCGCCAACCAGGAGGAATCGTGACTGCCGGGGGGTTCAGGGAGGTCGACCTCGACCTGCTCGCCGACTACCTCGGCGGCGCGTTGGACGGCACCCCCGACGAGGCGGTGGTGGACCGGCTGGTCGCGGAGGACCCGGCCTGGGCCGAGGCCCACGACGCGCTGGCGGCGGCCCTGGCCCCGGTCGGCGACGCCCTCGCCTCCTGGGCCGGGCCGGCACCGGAGATGCCGCCGTTCGTCGCCGACCGGATCGTCGCCGCGCTGGCCGGCGCCGGCCCCGGCACACCCCCCCTTCCCGCCGAGCCGACCCAGAGGGGCCTGGCCGACCCGGCCCGGATCGGCCGGGTGCCCACCCAGCCCACCGGGGGCACGCGCCGGCCCGCCGGCAGTCCCGATCCGGCCACCGGGCGTCCCGGCGGGCGGGGGCGGCGCTGGGCGCGGCTCGCCGGGCCGGTGGCGCTGGCCGCGGCCTCGGTCGTCGCCGTCGGGTTCGGGCTCAACCAGCTGGCCACCGGTGCCCAGGACGGCGGCGCGGCCGACCAGGCGATCAGCTCGCAGGCGGAGGCGGGCGGCGGCGCATTCACCATCGCCGGCGCACCACGGCGCTCGGGCACCGACTGGACGCCGGAGGCCCTGGCCGCCGACGATCGGCTGTCTCCCCACGCCAGCGAACCGGCGAAGTCGTTCGGGGCGGGACCGGACGCGCCGGTGGGGGGCGACGGCGGCGAACGGCTGCCCGCCGTCGGTGGCCTGAGCCGGCTCACCGGCAGCAGCGCGCTGGCCGACTGCCTGACGGCGGTCAGCGCCGAGCACGGGGCCGGTCCGCTCACCGTCGACCTCGTCGACTACGCGCGTTTCCAGGGCGCGCCGGCGCTGGTCGTGCGCTTCGTCGACCCGTCCGGGGCACGCTGGGCGTGGGTGAGCGGCCCCGAGTGCGGGGTGCCCGGATCCGGTGCCGACACCCGCTACCGGACGCGGGTAGGGTGAGGCCGCGGCCCGCCCGACGGGCCTCCACCGGCTGCGGCCTGATTCACATCTGCCGTTCTTCCACGTGACGTGACCCACCGGATGACCGGCTCGGGAATCCCCACTTCGTACGATGACGTTCTGCAACTCAGTAGTCGGCGTCCGCGCGGCGTCGACGCTCCGACCGGCATCGGTGCGCGTGCCGATGGCGACCACACACATCGGGAGACGGCAGTGGACGAGGTCCGCAACCTGATCATCATCGGCTCCGGGCCGGCCGGTTACACGGCGGCGGTCTACGCCGCGCGCGCCAACCTCAAGCCCCTGGTCATCGAGGGCGTGCAGTCGGGTGGTGCGCTGATGACGACCACCGAGGTGGAGAACTTCCCGGGCTTCGCCGATGGCATCCTCGGCCCCGAGCTGATGGACAACATGCGCAAGCAGGCCGAACGGTTCGGTGCCGAGTTCCTCACCGACGACGTGACCCGGGTGGAGCTGAAGGACACCGGCAGCATCGGCTCCGGCGCGGTGAGCACCGTGTGGGTCGGCGATACGGCATACCGGGCGAAGGCCGTCATCCTCTCCACCGGCTCGGCCTGGCGTCCGCTGGGCGTGCCCGGTGAGCAGGAATACCTGGGCCACGGCGTGTCGTCCTGCGCCACCTGTGACGGCTTCTTCTTCCGCAACCAGCACATCGTGGTCGTCGGCGGCGGCGACTCGGCGATGGAGGAGGCCAGCTTCCTCACCCGGTTCGCCGAGTCGGTCACCATCATCCACCGGCGCGACTCGTTCCGCGCCAGCAAGATCATGGCCGAGCGGGCGCTGGGCAACGAGAAGATCAACGTCGAGTGGAACTCGGTGATCGAGGAGGTCCTCGGCGCCGACGGCAAGGTCACCGGCGTCCGCGTCCGCAACGTGCACACCGGGGAGAGCAAGGTCCTCGACGTCACCGGCGTCTTCGTGGCGATCGGCCACGACCCGCGCAGCGAGCTCTTCCGGGGCCAGGTGGAGCTCGACGACGAGGGGTACGTCAAGGTGCAGGCCCCCAGCACCCGCACCAGCGTCCCGGGCGTGTTCGCCGCCGGCGACGTGGTGGACCACACCTACCGGCAGGCCATCACCGCGGCCGGCACCGGCTGCGCCGCCGCCCTCGACGCCGAGCGCTTCATCGCCACGCTCGAAGGCTGAGCGCCGCATCGGCCGAGGCCCGTGCACGGGCAGGTCGGAGCCCCGGGATTCCCGGGCGGCGCACCGAACGACTGAAGGAACAAACCGTAATCCCGGAGGAGGGTCATAGTGGGAGCGACAAAGGCGGTCACCGACGCGAGCTTCGCCGTCGACGTGCTGAAGTCCGACAAGCCGGTGCTCGTCGACTTCTGGGCGGAGTGGTGCGGCCCGTGCCGCAAGGTCTCGCCGCTGCTCGAGGAGATCGCCGGTGAGATGGGCGACCAGGTCAGCATCGTCAAGCTCAACATCGACGAGAACCCGGAGACCGCGCGCGCGTACCGGGTGATGTCGGTGCCGACCCTGACCGTGTTCAAGAACGGCGAGCCGGTCCAGTCGATCGCCGGCGCCAAGCCGAAGGGCGAGCTGGTCAAGCTGATCCAGTCCGCGCTCTGACAACCGACGCGCCGCGAAACCCCGTACCCCTTCGGGTGCGGGGTTTCGTGTTTCCCGGCCCGTGACCTGTGCGGACACCGCCACCTCGGCCGGCCGGACCGCATAGCCTCAACCCGGGAGCCGCCGGCCGGCGACCCTGCGAAGGGGGCGAGCGTGCGTCCGATCCGACCCGGTGACCGTGGACCGGCGGTGCGCGAGATCCGCGCCGTCCTGACCGGTCTCGACCTGCTCGCGCCCGGGCCCTCGGCCGGCGACGAGTTCGACGCCGGCACCGAGCGCGCCGTGCGGGCGTTCCAGCAGTCCCGGGGGCTCAGCGTCGACGGGCGGGTCGGCGCGGAGACCTGGCGCGCCCTGGACGCCGCCCGCTGGCGGCTCGGCGCGCGCACCCTCTACCACGCGGTGCCGGAGCCGCTGACCGGCGAGGACGTCCGATCGCTCCAGGAACGCCTGCTGGAGATGGGGTACGACGTGGGACGCGCCGACGCCGTCTACGGCGTACGCACCTCGCGGGCGGTGGCCCAGTTCCAACGCGAGATGGGGCTCAAACCGGACGGCTCCTGCGGCCCGCACACGATGGGGGCGCTGCGCAGGTTGGGGCGGAAGGTGGTGGGTGGCCGGCCGCAGTGGCTGCGCGAGTCCGACGCCATCCGGCAGGCCGGCCCGACCCTGGTCGGCCGGACCGTGGTCATCGACCCGGGGCACGGCGGCACCGATCCCGGGGTGGTGGTGCCGGACGGCCCGCTGCGCTGGATCGAGGCCGACCTGGTGCACGACCTGGCCAGCCGGCTGGAGGGGCGACTCGCGGCGGCCGGCGTGCGGGTGCAGCTGACCCGGGGCCCGACGCCGGAGAGCTGCCTGCCGGATGCCGAGCGGGCGCAGCTGGCCAACTCCCTCGGCGCGGACGTGTTCATTTCGCTGCACACCGACGGGCACGCCAACCCGGAGGCGGAGGGGGTGGCGACCTACCACTACGGCACCGACAACGGGGTGACCTCCGCGACGGGCGAGCGGTTGGCCGGGCTGGTGCAGCGGGAGATCGTGGCGCGCACCGGCCTGCGGGACTGCCGTACCCACGCCAAGACGTGGGAGTTGCTGCGGCTGACCCGGATGCCGGCGGTGCGGGTTGAAGTGGGCTACCTGACGTCGCCCACCGACCGGGGGAGGCTGGTCGACCCCCGGTTCCGGGACCGGCTGGTCGAGGCGATCGTGGCCGCCGTCCAGCGCATGTACTTCCCGATCGAACGGGACGTCCCCACCGGCTCGATCGACGTCAGCGCGCTGCGCGCGGCGGTCGCCGCAGGTCGGGTGGGCGCGAACTGAGCCGCCGGCCCGGGGCGGCCGGCACCCGTGTGCGGGGCCGTCAGCAGGCGACCCCGTGCGGCGCCCGTCAGCGGGCGGTGGAGCGGGTGGCCGGGGCGGGCCGGACCGGCCGGAGCAGGGTCTCCGGGCTCATCGACCCGAGCAGCTTCTCCAAGGCGTACTCGACGTCGGACTTCCAGCTCAGCGCGGTGCGCAGCTCCAGCCGCAGCCGGGGATAGCGGGGATGCGGGCGGACCGTCTTGAACCCCACCGACAGGAAGAAGTCGGCGGGGGCCACACAGCCGCCCGCAGGGTCGCCCTCGTCGCCGAACTTCGCGTCCCCGAACGCCTCGATCGCCTTGATGCCGCGCTTCGTGAGGTCCCGGGCGACGCCCTGCACCAGCATCCGGCCGAGCCCGCCGCCAGCGAAGGGCGCCACCACGTGCGCGGTCATCAGCAGCGCCGCGTCGGCCGAGACCGGGGAGGTGGGGAACGCCATCGACCGTGGCACGTAGGACGGCGGGGCGAACATGACGAACCCGGCGGGCATGCCGTCGACGTACGCGAGCTTGCCGCAGGAGCCCCACTCCAGCAGTGTCTGCGAGACCCAGGCCTCCTTCTCCAGCCCCGGGTCACCGGCGGCGCACGCCCGGTCGGCCGAGACCGGATCCAGCTCCCAGTGGACGCACTGCCGGCACGGGCGAGGCAGGTCCTCCAGGGTATCGAGGGTCAAACTGACCAGACGTCGCGACATCGGCGCATCCCCACAATAGGCTCGGAGGCGAGAACGACGCGGAACGCCGCCGCCTTCGGTACCTCCGACGAGCGATCGTACGCCGCCGGGCGGCGGTACGGGAGGGGACGCGCGAAACACCCCGCAACGCCCATCCGGGCCTGCCGTTCCGCCCCGCGGCCCGGTCCGGGATGTGGACGGCCGGCAAATCGACCGGCCCGTCCGCGCAGGGAGGGACTACCATCGGTGGTCTGCGTCCCGTGCCGCCATGGTCTGCGGTGTCCCGGGTACCCCCCGGGGGGCGGGAGCCGCCCGACACGCGATCGAGGTGATGTCATGACCGGCACGACGCTCGACGACTACACCGACCGGTACGCCCGGCGCGTCCGGGGCATGACCGCCTCGGAGATCCGGGCGCTGTTCGCGGTGGCCAGCCGGCCCGAGGTGGTCTCCCTCGCCGGCGGCGCGCCCTACATCGCCGCGCTGCCGCTGGACGCGGTGGGCGAGATGCTCGGCCGGCTCGGCTCCGAGCACGGCGTCACCACCCTCCAGTACGGCATCGGGCAGGGCACCCTGGAGCTGCGTGAGCGGATCTGCGAGGTGATGGCCCTCTCCGGCATCGACGCGTCGTGCGGGGCCTCCCCCGAGGACGTGGTGGTGACCGTCGGCGGGCAGCAGGCGCTCGACCTGGTGGCCCGCCTCTTCCTGGACCCGGGCGACGTGGTGCTCGCCGAGGGGCCGACCTACGTCGGCGCGCTCGGGGTGTTCCAGGCCGCCCAGGCCCAGGTCGTGCACGTGCCGATGGACGACGACGGGCTGATCCCCGAGGCGCTGGAGACGGCGGTCGCGGAACTGGCCCGGGCCGGGCGGCGGGTGAAGTTCCTCTACACCATCCCGACCTACCAGAACCCGATGGGCGTGACGCTCAGCGAGGAACGGCGCGAACGGGTCCTCGACATCTGCGAACGCGCGGGCCTGCTGGTGATCGAGGACGACCCGTACGGGCAGCTCGGTTTCGAGGGCGACGCACCGCGACCGCTGCGGGCCCGGCGGCGCGACGGCGTCTTCTACCTGAGCACCTTCTCCAAGACCTTCGCCCCGGGGCTGCGGGTGGGCTGGATCCTGGCCCCGCACGCGGTCCGCGACAAGCTGGTCATCGCCAGCGAGGCCAACATCCTCTGCCCCAGCGGATATGCCCAGGCCGCCGTCTCGACCTACCTGGGCACGATGCCGTGGCGCGAGCAGCTCAAGGTCTACCGGGAGGTCTACCGGGAGCGCCGCGACGCCCTGCTGGCCGCGCTGGAGGACCTGATGCCGGCCGGCACCACCTGGACCAGACCCGGTGGCGGCCTCTTCGTCTGGGCGAACCTGCCCGACGGCCTGGACTCCAAGGCGATGATGCCGCGCGCGATCGCGGCCCGGGTCGCGTACGTGCCGGGCACCGGCTTCTACGCCGACGGCACCGGCACCGGCAACATGCGGCTGAACTTCTCCTTCCCCACACCGGAGCGAATCCGGGAGGGGGTGCGCCGGCTGGCCGGCGTGATGGAACAGGACATCGCCATGCGCCGGGTCTTCGGGGGCACCGTCGGTCGTCCCGGTGTGCGGCGCGGGCAGGCCGGCGCGGACACCCCGGGACCCGACTTGGCATGATTCCGGCATGGCTGCGATCCCTGCCGAGCGAATCACCGTGACCCACCCCGCCAGCACCACCGAGCTGCACGTGCTGGTGCTCGCCGGTGGGCTCTCCTACGAGCGGGACGTCTCGCTCCGGTCCGGCCGCCGGGTGCTGGACGCCCTCCGCGCCGTCGGGGTGGAGGCGGAGCTGCGGGACGCCGACGTGGCACTGCTGCCGGCGCTGGTCGCCGACCCACCGGACGCCGTGGTGATCGCCCTGCACGGCGCGACCGGTGAGGACGGCTCGCTGCGTGGCGTGCTCGACCTGTGCGACGTCCCGTACGTCGGCTGCGACGCCCGGGCGTCCCGCGTCGCCTGGGACAAGCCGTCGGCAAAGGCCATGCTCCGCGAGGCCGGCCTCCCCACCCCGGACTGGGTGGCCCTGCCGCACGACCGCTTCTCGGAGCTGGGCGCGGTGGCGGTGCTGGACCGCATCGTCGACCGGCTCGGGCTGCCGCTGATGGTGAAGCCGGCGCAGGGCGGTTCCGGCCTGGGCGCCGCCGTGGTCCGGGACGCCGCGTCGCTGCCGGCCGCGATGGTCGGGTGTTTCGCGTACGACTCGACGGCGCTGGTCGAGCGGTACGTCCCCGGCATGGACGTGGCGGTGTCGGTGATCGACCTCGGGGAGGGCCCGCAGGCGCTGCCCGCCGTGGAGATCGTGCCCCGCAACGGCGTGTACGACTACGCGGCCCGGTACACCGCCGGCCGGACGACCTGGCACGCCCCCGCCCGACTCGACCCGAAGGTCGCCGACACGGTGGCCCGGGTGGCCGTGGCGGCCCACACGGCGCTGGGCCTGCGCGACCTCTCCCGGGTCGACCTGATCGTGGACGCCGACGGCCAGCCGCACGTGCTGGAGGTCAACGTCTCGCCGGGGATGACGGAGACGTCGCTGCTGCCGCTCGCCGTCCAGGCGGCCGGCCTGGACTTCGGCCGGCTGATCGGCTCCCTGGTGACCCGGGCCGCCGCCCGGCGCGGCTGACCGGCACCTCCGACTACTCTCCGGGGTCCCCCGAGCGGCGTCGGTCGGCCCCTTCCTCCTCCGGCTCCGGAATCTCCTCGGCGGCCTCGATCACGCCGAGGCCGTCGTCCTCGCTCACCGCGGTGGGGGACGCCTGGGCACCGATGCTCGACGGCGCCTGCCACTGGATGCGGGGCGGCTCGGCCAGCGGACGGCCGCCGAACTCGGCCAGCCAGGCGGCCACCATGGCCAGGTTCTCCCGCCACTGCTGCTCCGAGATGGGCGGGAGGATGGAGTCCCACAGCGACAGGAACGTGCCCCGCAACTGGAGCCGCCCGTACGGCCGGGCCAGAAACCACAGGTGCAGGTGTGCGGAGCCGTCGCCCCACCGGTTCACGTGAACGCGGGCGACGCCGTCGAGAGAGCGGATGGCCTTCTCCAGCCGTACCGTCATCACGCCCAGCTCAGCGGCGAGGAGGTTGGGCAGGTCGCCCAGGTCCAGGTGGGAGCGGGACTCCAGGATCAGCACCATCGGCAGCCCGGTCGGCCTGTCCATGGCGCGGACGCGCCACCGCTCGCCGACCCAGATGTAGGCGTCGTCAGGCGCGGCGCAGGCCGTGCACTCCCGGCTCCCCTCGCCTTTGCGCGGGGGTTCCACGGGGACGGGGTCCTCAAGGTGCTTGACCCGAAGGTCGCCATCGAAGGGGAAGGAGGGCCAGGAGGTGAAGTCGGGGACTGAGGGAGGGGTGTCGTGCACGACGCTGACCCTAACCGAGGGAGCGAGCCCTGTCCCTACCTGATTCGTCCAGCACCGAGGGCCGCCGAGCCCTCGGGCGAGGCCCGTGCAGACGCCGGGCGAGGCGAGCGCCGCGCCCTCGGCGGGACGCGGCCCGAGCGGTCCGCCACCGTTGTCCACACGTTATCCACAGGCCGCCGGGGTCATCGCCACGGCCCGTCGTCCACAGGCTGACAACGCGTTTCACGCGGGGTTTCACGTGAAACGGGGTGGGGCTGTGGAAAACCGCTGTGGATAACTCGACGCCTCCCGGCGAGAGTTGTGCACAGCCTCTGGCTCCCTCGTTCCTAACGAGCCGACGGGCTGTGGGTCGCTGCCTGAGCGCCCGAACATGGGACCAATCCTCCGCTGTGCTCGGCCCTGTCGGAGCCGGGGATCTCAGTCCGATCGGGCGACCGTCCAGGAGCCGTGGACACACCCGCCGCCGGGGCTGCCGGCCGGTGGTCCCGGTGGCGGCCTCGACCCCCTGTCTCCTCGCGTGTCTCCGGATCCGGGCTACTGATCCGGCACGGATCCGCGTCGGCGGGCCCTGGATGGTGGGGTGGGCGGACGCGGCGAGCGCCGCCCGATCGAGAGGGCCGCGGCCCCGGTTCGACCTCCACGTCGGCCGACCGCCTCGGGAGGGCTGCGAGCATCCGGTCGGTGGCCACGCCCTGGCCGCTCAGGGTTCTCAGGGCGCTGCGGACAGGTTCCACGTGAAACGGGGATCAGTCCGCCGGATCGCCGCGCCGCACGAGAAGGGCCGACCTCCTCGGCCATGCGCCCCGTCCTCCGGTTCCACGTGAAACGGGACCCATGCTTCGAGGCGTGGCGCCGCCCAAACTGGAGCCTTCGGTGGCACCGCGCCGCATCGCATCGCCGCGCAGGAAGATTGTTGGTGGCAGGGGCCCGGACGATGAGATAGCGGTTGGTCGCGTCCGGCCGGCCGGACGATCCGGTCCGCCAACGCCGGGCTGCGGGTGCCGTCCTCCCGTGGGACGAGGTGAGCTACCGCCTCCGTTTCACGTGGAACCGGGAGGCGGGGAGGCGGGGAGGCGAGCCGGGACTCAGGGAAGCTCATGCGCTGCCCGACCACGCCCCGCGTCAGAGCATGCGGAGACGGAAGCACGCGGCAATCAAAGGAGCGGAGCGCTGCTCCGGAAACCGCGCGCTCGCGAACGCCGATCGGTGCCCGCCCCGCCGGTGCCCGCCCCGCCGGTGCCCGCCCCGCCGGAGACTCCGGTCCATGGACAACGGCGGCCTGAACGACTCCCGGATCCGAACGGGCCGCGCAAGAAGGGGCCACCGGCTGCCGTGGTCGCAGCAGACCGCCAGGGCGGCTCTCACGCCGCCGCGGACCTGCTTCCCATACCCACGGCACCCCGACGACCGGATCGGCCTCCACGGGCGCCTGAGCGGGGCGGGCGTGTCCTCACCTGTCCGGTCAAGGCGGCCTCTCCATCGCCCCTCGCACTCGACAGGTCCGCGCCGCCCGACACCCGGGCACTGACGTCCGCCGTCCGCCCGTCCGCCGTCCGCCGTCCGCCCGTCCGCCGTCCGCCGCCAGCCAACCGCGTCAGGCGTCCGTGCCGGATCGTGCCGGACTTGATCGAGAGTGAGCGCTCTGCCGGCTCCTGGAACGGCGGAGCCAAGCCCGCCGGCCGGTCGTCGAGGAGGAGGTTTCACGTGGAACGGGTCGCACTGCGGCGCTGATGCGGCGGGCGGGGCGTCCTCGCCGCCCTGTGGGGCCTGGACCACGTCGCGCTGGCCCGACGCGGGGGGCGATGGCCTACTGCCGAAGAGCGGTCGTCTCTCGCGATGGTCGAGGTAGCGGCGGGAGAGAAGCGGCGAGCCGCACCGCAGTTTCCCGCCTCCCCGGTGACGTCGGCGCGCGCGATCTCACAGGAAGAGCCGGGGCGGCGTTCCGTTCCACCGGGAGTCGCGCGCCCCGCCCTTCCATCCGTGCTTAGCGCCGATCTCCCGCACTGCGTAGCTCCGGATATGGGCACACATGGCGTAGACGACGAATGTTCCCTCGCTCGGAGAAGCTCACGAGCGACGACCGTGTCCAGCCTGGAACGCCGCCGGCCGCACCGTCCTGGGTGGGACGG
>NZ_JBHUVA010000107.1:0-18463 GCF_042670805.1 Micromonospora sp. NPDC057141
ATCTCCACCTCTCTGTGCGGGGGCTGCTTCTTTTGTTTATACGAGCCTGGGCGAGCGGGTTGTCGGGCATGGGGGCGGGGCCCCCCCCGGCGGGGGGCGCCCCGCTCGGTTCTCGGTGGGCCGACGTGTCGCCGGTCCACCGGCCGGATCAGTCGTCGTCGCCGTCACGGTCGTCGTCGGCGGCGTCGCGGTCGTCGTCGGCGTCGACCGGCTCCTGCTCGGCCTCGACCACGGTGCCGTCGTTACGGTCCACGTCGACCTCGTGCTCGGTCTGCCCGTCGACGATCTCGACGCTCCACACCGCCCGGCCGTGCTCGTCGTCGGCCTCGACCTCGACGATCCGCCCGCCGCCGGCCCGCGCGAGGGCGATCTCGCCGGCCCGCTGCTGGTCGACCTTGCCGGCCGGGGCGCCGGTGGCCGACGGCACGCCGGTGGCCGTGGGAGCACCGGTCGGGGCGTCGGTCGCGCCGTCGTCCGGGGTCGTGGTGGCCGCCGTCGGGGCGGCGGTGGCGGCGGCCAGGGTGGTGCGTGCGACCCGGTCGTCGGCGGCGGTGACGCCGACGGCGACCCCCGCCGCCGCCAGCATCACCGCGCCGCCCAGCGACGCCATGATCAGGGAGTTGCGCTTCATCTCGGGCACCTTTCCTCGTTTCCTGCCTCCGAGGATCGTTCGTGGCGGGATAGCAGCGCGCTGCACCGACGCTAAGGCCCGGTTAAGGCCGTCCGGATGTCAGGGCCGGGCCGGCGGCGTGCCGAGCCGGAGCCGTACCTCCGCACCGCCGCCGGGAGCGGTGCGCAGCTCCAGCCGGCCCCCGGCGGCCTCCGCCGCCCGGCGGGCGATGTCCAGGCCGAGGCCGGTGGACCCGGCCGGGCTCGCGCCCCGGGCCACGGTGGCCGCCGGCATGCCGGGGCCCTCGTCGGCCACGGCGAGCAGCACCTGCCCGTCGCACCGGGCGAGCCGGACGGTGAACGCGGTGCCGTCCGGGGTGTGCGCGAAGACGTTGCCGAGCAGCGCGTCCACCGCGGCGGCCAGCTCGTCGGCGGGCACCCCGACCGGCAGCGGCCCGCCGGCCACGTCCCGGTGCACCTCTCGCCCGGTGTCCTCGGCCAGCACCGACCAGAAGGCCACCCGGTCGGCGACCACGGCCGCCGCGTCGCAGCTGGCCGGGGCGGCGGCCGGTGACCGGTCGCGGCGGGCCTGGCGGATCAGGCCGGTCACGGCCCGCTCCAGCGCGTCCGCCGCGGCGGCGATCCGGGCCGCGTCCTGCGGGTCGGGCAGCGACTCGGCCTCCAGCCGCAGCGCGGTGAGCGGGGTGCGCAGCCGGTGGGACAGGTCGGCCACCTGCTCGCGTTCCTGCGCCAGCAGCACCTGGATGCGGCCGGCCAGGTGGTTGAGCGCGCCGGCCACCTCGCGCAGCTCGGCCGGGCCGGCGGGGGTGACCCGCGCGTCCAGCTCGGCGTTGGCGAGCCGGTGCGACACCGCCGACAGCTCGGTGATCGGCCGGACCAGGGTGCGGGCCAGCCGGTCGGCCACGGCCAGCCCGACCAGCACCAGCAGCACGCCGAGCAGGGCCAGCACGAGCCAGGCCCGGGTCACCCCGGCCGTCAGCTCCGCCCGGGGCACGACCGTGCGGATCACCCCGGTGCCGTCCGGCCGGCCCTGCACCGCGATCACCACCTCGCGTCCGGAGTCCGACTCCGCGGTGAGGCTCTGGCCGCGTTCGGCCAGGGCCACGGCAGGGGTACGCGGGACGGGCGTGCCGAGCACGGTGTCGCCGGGCAGGTACACGCTGACCGGGCGGCCGGACTCGGCGGCGAGCTGCTCGACGGTCAACCGGATGGTCGCGGCGTCGGCCGTGCCCACCACCGGCACCAGGCTCTGCGCGTCGGCGGTGGCCCGGACGGTGGCCCGGTCCTCGGCCACGGCGCGCACCAGCAGCGCCAGCGGCACGAGGAACGCCACGAGGGTGAGCACGCTGACCGCGGCGGCCAGCAGCGCCAGCCGGGCCCTCATGCCGCGCCGCCCGGCGACTCCAGCCGCACGCCCACGCCCCGCACGGTGTGCAGGTAGCGGGGCCGCTGCGCGTTCTCGCCCAGCTTGCGGCGCAACCACGACAGGTGCACGTCGACGGTCTTGTCCGCGCCGCCGTACGGGATCTGCCAGACCTCGGTGAGCAGCTCCCGCTTGGTGACCACCTCGCCGGCTCGGGCGGCGAGGTGGTGCAGCAGGTCGAACTCGCGCGGGGTGAGCTCGACCGCGACGCCGTCGAGGGTCACCTGTCGGGCGCGCGGGTCGACGCGCAGCCCGCCCACCACGAGGGTGGGATCGTCCGCCCCGGTGCTCGCACCACGGCGCAGCACCGCGCGGATCCGCGCGTCGAGCTGGGCGGCGGTGAACGGCTTCACGACGTAGTCGTCGGCGCCCGCGTCGAGGACCCGGACGATCTCGGACTCGTCGTCGCGGGCGGTGGCCACGATGACCGGCACCGCGCTGACCGCCCGCAGCATCCGCAGCAGCTCCCGCCCGTCCAGGTCGGGCAGGCCCAGGTCGAGCACGACCAGGTCCGGCCGGTTGTCCAGGGCGTCGCGCAGCCCGTCCATGGCGGTCGACGCGGCGGCCACCGCGTGGCCCCGGTCCCGCAGCGCCCGCACCAGCGGCGTGCGGATGGTCAGGTCGTCCTCGATCAGCAGCAGGCGGGGCACACGACGAGGCTAGCCGCCCCGGCTGGCGCCGGCCCGGTCCTTAACCGTCCCTTAGCGTCGTCCCACGGCGCGGCCAACCTTCGATCGGGGATAGTCGGGGGATGCGTCGTCGTTCGTTCCTCGCGATCGCGGGATGGTTGGCCACCGCCGTGCTCGCCACCGGAGTGGGAGTGGCCGCGATCCGGCTGGTCGGGGAGAGCCTCACCGGCACCCCGGGCGGGGTGCGCAGCCAGGAGGAGGTCGAGCGGGCGCTGGCCGCGCCGGCGCCCACCGCGGCCGGCGCCTCCTCTCCCGGCACTTCCTCTCCCGGCACCGGCGGGCCCACGGGGTCGGCCGGGACCGGTGCCCGGCGGGCCTTCGCGACCACCGGCGGCACGGCGGTGGCGGAGTGCGGGCCGGGCGGGGTGCGGCTGGTCTCCTGGGCCCCGGCGCAGGACCACCGGGTCGCCGACGTCGACCGGGGGCCGGACGACGACGTCGAGGTCACCTTCGTCGGGCCGGGCGGGGAGCACGATCTGAAGGTGCGGTGCGTGGGCGGCGAGCCGGTGGCCGTCGCGGACGACTGACCCCGCGAACGGGCAGCCGGCGGGCGACGGCGGCAAGGGCCGGCGGGTCGGCGCCTTGACATGGCGGGACACGAGCGAAAGCATCGATGCCGGTCGTTGTATGGAAAGCGCTTGCCGATTCGCCCCACCAGCTTCCGGCGCGGCCGGTCCATCGCCATCGCCATCGCACCGAAGGAGCACCGATGAGACTCCCCGTCCCCCGCCGACGGTCCCGCGCCCGTCGGCTCGGCCTGACGGTCGCCACCGCGCTCGCCCTCGTCGGCGCGACCATGGCGGTCGGCCCGCAGGCCGCCTCCGCCGCCACCGTCGACACCGGCGCGACGTACGTGTTCGTCAACCGGCACAGCGGCAAGGCCATGGACCTGTACGGCTGGTCCACCGCCGACGGCGCGCCGGTCAACCAGTACGCCCGCAACGACCTCGCCGTGCAGCAGTGGCGCTTCGTCGACGTGGGCGGCGGCTACTACCAGATCCGCTCCGCGCACAGCGGCAAGGTCCTCGAGCTGCCGAATGCCACCGACGGCACGCAGCTCGTGCAGAACCCGGCGGTCAGCGGCAACACCCGGCAGCACTTCGGGCTCGCCGACTCCGACGGCGGGTACGTCCGGTTCGTCAACCGGCACTCCGGCAAGGCCCTCGACGTGTGGGGCTGGTCCACCGCCGACGGGGGCATGATCTCGCAGTACCAGGACCTGGGCGGGGCCAACCAGCAGTGGCAGCTCGTCCGGGTCGGTGGCTCCGCCGCCGACTGCGGGACGGGCTCGTTCCAGGCCGAGGCGGTGCTCAGCGGCGGCACCTGGACGGTCCGCAACGGCGGCAGCACCGTCCACACCGGCACCGACATGCGCGCCGCCGTGCAGGCCGCCGTGAACAGCCTGACCGCCGGGCGCACCAGCAAGCAGCGGGTGGTGGTGCGTGGCTCCGGCTCGATCAGCGCCGGCTCCCGGATCTCGCTGCCCAGCTACACCACGATCGACGTGTGCGGCACGATCAACGTGACCGGCACCGGCTCCGGCGACCAGGCACCGATCTACTCCCGCGGCACCACGCAGGTGGAGGTGCAGCACCTCAGCGTCACCGGCAGCCCGCTGTACGGGATCTTCCTGCGCAACGTCACCAACGTGGTCCTCGGGCAGATCGACATGCGGCTGACCGCCGGCCTGGGCGTACGCATCGACAACCGCGGCGACACCAGCCAGTGGACCCGCAACGTGCGCATCGACAACGTCTACGTCTCCGGGGCCAGCTCCCACGCCGTCGAGACCTACGGGGTCGACGGCCTCACCGTCGGCACCGTCACCGCCCGCAACGTCGGCGAGTCGGGGCTGCTGCTCAACCAGACCATCAACGCCACCGTCACCACCGTCGACGCGGAGAACGCCGGCACCGGCACCGGATACGCGGCGTTCCGGATGGCCAACCGCAACGGCCGCATCGGCGACAGCTACCCGACCAACGTCCGGGTCGGCACCGTGCGCGCCCGCGGCGGCGGCCGGGGGATCTTCTGCGTCTCCGAGTCCGGCGGGGCGACGATCGACCGGGTCGACATCGCCAACACCGGCAACAACGCCATCCTGATCGAGAACTGCTACGGGGTGAACATCGCCTCGGGCGGCGGCACGATCAGCGGCGGCGGCGAGGTGCGGCTCGCCGAGCGGACCGAGTTCCCCGGCACCCGCGACATCACGCTGCGCAACTTCACCCTGGTCAACAGCCGGATCGTGGAGAACCCCTGCGTGGACAACCTGGCCATCAGCAACGTCACGCTGAACAACTCGTCGATCAGCCGCTGCTGACCGCCGGGCCCGCCCGGGCCGCCGCACGGCCGGATGACGCCGGCGGCGGGTCGGGCGGGCCCGGCCGGAGGTGGCTCACGCGGGGTCGGCCCGGCCCAGCCGCCAGTACCCCATGAAGGCCACCGCCCGCCGGTCGAGCCCCCGCTCGGCCACCAGGTGCCGGCGCAGCGTGCGGATGACGCCGGCCTCCCCCGCGAGCCACGCGTACAACGGCACCGGCGTCGCCGGGGTCGGCACCTCCCAGAGGAGTTCCCGGTCGACGTCCACGTCGGCGACCGGGGTGGCGGCCGGCGCGGGGCCGGTGAGCAGGCCGGCCGCCGCCGCGACGGCGGGCACGAGCCGGCTGCCGTGCCGCCCGCCGGCGCGGGGCAGCCAGGTGACCTGCACGCCGGGCGGCGCGGCGACGCCGAGCGCGTCGGCGGGTTCGGGCACCTCGAGCAGCGCCCGCCCACGGGCGTCGGCCGGGAGCCGCTCCAGGATGGCGGTGATCGCCGGCACGGCGGTCTCGTCGCCGGCCAGCAGCAGCCGACCCGCCGGCGGCGGCCGGAACTCGATGCCGCCGTGCTCGCCGTCGAAGCCGGCGTCGGGGCCGAGCAGGGCGGCCCGGTCGCCGGGGCACACCCGGCGGGCCCACCGGGTGGCGGGGCCGCCGTCGCCGTGCAGGACGAGGTCGACGTCCACCTCGGCCAGGTGCGGGCGGGCCGCCCGGACGGTGTACGTGCGGACCGGGTTACGGAGCCGCTCGGGCAGGGCCCGGTAGCGGGTGTACCAGTCGGGGCCCGCGGGGAGGTGCACCTCGGCCTGCCCGGGCAGCGGCAGTGCCAGCTTGATCCGCTGGTCGTAGCCGTTGTCGGCGAACCGGTCGAGGTCGGCGCCGGTGAAGGTGACGCGGACGAACGACGGGCTGAGCCGGCGCACCGCGCGGACCTCGACGCCGAACAGCCGCCACGGCGCGATGGGCAGGGTCTGGGTCATGGCGCCTCTCGGACGTGAGGGGTCCCGTCCCACGGCACCCGGCGTCGATCATCGAACACCGGTCAGGTTAGCCTACCCTTACACGGCCCTTCGCGGGGGTGGGGTACCTGTCCCCCGACCGGGCGAACGGTGGCTCAACTCCGCGCGGCGACCCGGTCGAGGAAGACCGACCGGTCCAGGAAGAGCAGTTGGGCCTGCTTCTCCGGCAGGTCGATCTGCGGCCCGGGCACGAACCCGGCGCGGACCAGCCGGACGACGGCCCTGTCGTTGCGCGCGTCCGGCTCGGCGACGATGCGCAGCCGGGCCGGGTCGGCCAGCACGAAGGCGAGGAACGCGTCGAGGACGACCCCGGTGAAGCCTGGCTCGGCGCCGCCGTCCGGCGGGCCGATCAGCAGGTGGACGCCGAAGTCGCCGGGACGCACGTCGTAGCACTCCCCGACCGGGTCGGCCGCCGGCTCGTACGTCTGGAACAGCGCCACCGGCCGGCCGTCGCGGTGCACGAGGTAGGCGTGGTGGGTGGCGAGCGAGTCGAGGTACTCGTAGATCTCGAGCACCCGCTCACGGCTGGCCTCGCGCATGCCCCAGAACCGCGACCGCTCCCGGGTGACCCAGTCGTGGATCACGTCGACGTCGCGGGCCGGCTCGACGGGACGGATGCGCACCTCGCCGAACCCCTCGACACGTCGCAGGGAGGTGGTCGATGCGGTCGTCATGAGGCTCCTCGGTGGGCCGACACCGTGACGGACAGTCAGGTTAGGGTAGCTTAACCAATCCATCGACGGATGCGCACGCCGTCCCGTCCACTGGCGACACCCCGGGGCGCACGCGGGCGGGTGGCCGGCCCCCATCCCGTCGGGGCCGGCCACCCGCGTCGGCTACCGCCAGGTGTCGGTGTTGGTCCGGGTGCCGGTGGCCGGGGTGGTGAAGGTACGGTTGCCGCCGGACTCCCAGGTGACCGTGCCGTCGGGGTTCCTCTTCACGTACTTGTACTCGACGGCGGTGTTCGGCGGCAGGTCGACCGTCGTACGCCAGACCGGGTAGTCGGCCGAGGAGAGCGCGACCCCGTTGGCCGGGTTCCACCCGCCGAGGGCCGCGACGTTACCGACGACGTAGACGTTCTGGCCGTAGCTGGTGGTGACGGTGGCGTGGAACGAGGTGGCGATCTGCCCACTGGTGACGGTGTCGCCGCGGAAGGTCTCGGTGACGGCGTAGGTGCCGCTGGCCGGGGTGGTGAACGTCCGGTTCGCGCCGGACTCCCAGGTGACCGCGCCGGCGGCGGTCCTCTTGATGAACTTGTATTCCACGGCCGTGGACCGGGGCAGGTCGACCACGGCCCGGTAGGTGCCGCCGCCCTGCGCGGTCAGCCGGACGGCGCTGGCCGGTGCCCAGGAGCCCAGCTCGGCGACGCTGCCGACGACGTAGACCTCCTGGTCGGCGGCGGGGGTCGCGCCGACGGTGAAGGTGGTGGCGACCTTGTCGGTCGGGCTGCTGGTCGGAGAGACCGTGGGGCTGGCCGTCGGCGACGGGGTCGCGCCGGGGCGGGCGTCGACGTGGATCGCGACCGCGTTGTTGGCGGGGATCGTCACCGACGCCCGGCCGCCGGAGACGGTCACCGTGCCACCGGCGCAACCGGAGGCGGTGGCGGGGCCGGAGACGACGTCGCAGTACTGGCCGTCGGCGAGGCCGGTGGTGAACGTGGCGGTGGCGGCGCTGCCGGAGTCGTTGATGCCGATCCAGGCGCGGTCACCGCGGTGGAAGCCGATGACGCTGCTGTTCACCGCCGTGAAGTCCGACACGGTCTTGACCGACCGCGCCGCGTTGGCCCAGCCGACCATGCCCTTGACGCCGGTGGACTGGGTCAGGCAGTTCCACGCGCCGCCGCAGACGGTGTCGGTGACGTAGCCGTTGCCGTCGGCCGGCGGGGACTGGTTGCGGTTGGACCAGGAGAAGCTGTCGTAGACCGACGGCTTGCCGTGCGGGTACGCCAGGGCGAAGTAGTTGGCCAGCGTGTAGTCGGTGCCGTTGCGGTAGGACAGCACGACCCCGTCGCGCTCCAGGTCGTGGTTGGTGACCATGGCGAAGACGTTGGCGCTGGGCGCGTCGAGGTTCCAGCTCGGGAGGTTGGCGAGCGTGGAGATCGAGCCCTGGAAGGCCGACTTCAGGCCCTTGGCGTACGCGAAGTCGAGCACGTCGCCGTTGCCGATGAAGGCCCGCGCCTTGAGCGCGTCGTTGCTCGCCCCGTCGAAGATCTCCTGGGCGACGTACGGGCGCTTGTTCTCGGCGACGGTGTTGTCGAGCTTGCCGAGGATCGCCGCGAAGTCCTCCTTCTTGACGTGCTTGACGGCGTCCACCCGGAACCCGTCGACGCCGAGGCCGATCATGTCGTTGAGGAAGGCGGCGATCGTGGTGCGGACGCTGTCCTTCTCGGTGTACAGGTCCGTCAGCGACAGCAGCTCGCAGCTGGTGACCTGGGCCTCGTTGTTCCAGTCGTTGATCGTGCCGTTGGTCGGGCAGTTGTCGCCCGGGCGGTGGAAGTCGCCGCTGCCGTAGGGCACCGCGGGGAAGCTGTAGCCGGGGCCGGAGAAGTCGGTGCCGGCGTAGCCGACGACGGACTCGGGGTTGTTCGCGCCGGCCATGTGGTTGACGACCGCGTCGACGTACACCCGCACGCCGGCGTCGTGGCAGGCGGTGACCATGGCGGCGAACTGAGCCCGGCTGCCGAAGCGGCTCTCCAGCTGGTACGACACCGGCTGGTACACCTCGTACCAGGGGTGCACGCCGTCGGCGCTGGCGGGCAGGCTGACCGACTCCTGGGGCGGCGCGACCTGCACCGCGCCGTACCCGGCGGGGCCGAGGTGGTCGGTGCAGGCGGCGGAGACGGAGTTCCAGTTCCACTCCCACAGGTTGGCCGTCACCTCGCTGTCGTTGAGGACGACGGCGGCGCGGGCGGGGATGGCGGTGGTGGCGGCGATCGCCGGTGTCGCGCCGGCCGCGACGATCGCGGCGGCGAGCAGTAGGCGACGGACGCGGGCACGGGGGTGCGGCCCTACGGATTCCATGACGGGGGGACCTACTTCCGGGGTCGAAGAGGCACTGACGAGAGTGGACGGCCGTCCGGGTAGCGAAACGATGCGCCATACCTGAAAGCGATTGCAAGACCTTGCGACAAGATTCTTGAAACCCATCGGCAACATCGCCGCCACGCGAACGGTCACACTCCCCCGCAAAGGCACAGGCCAAGCGCGCCATATCCGCCCCGGCGGGTCACCTCCCGGGCACCGGCCCACCCCGCTCCGTGGGACGACCTTGACGTGTCACCCGGCCCGCCGTAGCTTTCTCCGCAAGACCTTCCAACGGCTTTCAGATCCGACGTCGCCGCGCCCGCGTCTCGCTTCAGCCGGCCCGCTGGGCGCGGCGCAGCAGCCACGCCGCGAGCAGCCCCCCGGCGAGGACGGCGCCGGCCCCGACGGTCTGCCCGGCCTCCGACGCGGCGCGGAACGCGTCGGCGACCTGGCCTCGCTCGGCGTCGGTGCCGACGGCGGCCAGCGCGGCGGGGAACGAGCCGGCGCCGGCCAGCGCGGCCGGCAGCAGCGCGGCGAACCGCGCGTTGAGCACCGCCCCCAGCACAGCGACGCCGAGGCTGCTGCCGACCTCCGTCATCGTGCCGTCCACGCCGGCGCCCGCACCGGCCTTTTCCGGTGGGATGGCGCTCATCACCGCCTCCACGATCGCCGGATTGGCCACGGCGCAGCCGGTGCCCATCGTGAGCAGCCCGGCCAGCAGCACCCCGTAGCCGTCCGACGGGGCGTGGGTGACCAGCAGCAGGCCGCCGGCGAGCATCGTCATGCCGACGGCGATGGCGCCGGCCGTGCCGAGCCGGTGGATCAGCCGCGCGGCCACCCCGGCGAGGTTGAGCACCACGATGGACAGCGCGAACGGGACCATCCGCAACCCGGCCTCCCAGGCGGGGTAGCCGCGCACGAACTGGAGGTGCTGGGTGAGCAGGAACAGCGCGCCGGTCGCGCCGAAGGTGATCAGGACGACGCCGGAGACCGCGCCGACGAAGCGGCGGTTGCGGAACAGGCCCATGTCCAGCATGGGGTGGGCCACCCGCAGCTCCCACCGGACGAAGGCGACCAGCAGCAGCGCCCCGCCCACGGCCGCGCCGAGCACCGGCGCGGAGAGCCAGCCCCGCTCCGGACCCGCGATGATCGCGTACACGACCGCGGTCAGGCCGGCGGTGGACAGCGCCACCCCACCCAGGTCGAACCGCCCGCCGGCCGGGTCCCGGGACTCCGGCACCAGGGCCGCGCCCGCCGCCAGGCAGAGCAGCACGATCGGGATGTTGACCAGGAAGATCGCCTCCCACGGGAAGTGGGCCAGGATGGCACCGCCCACGGGCGGCCCGGCCGCGAAGCCCAGCGCGCTCGCCGCCGCCCACACGCCGATGGCCCGGGGGCGCTCGGCGGCGTCGAAGACCTGCATCGCCACCGCCAGAGTGGAGGTGACCAGCAGGGCCCCGCCGACGCCCATCCCGGCGCGGGCGGCGATGAGCTGACCGGTGGACCCGGCGAACGCGGCCAGCAGCGAGCCGAGTCCGAACAGGACGAGACCGGCGAGCAGCATCCGGCGGCGGCCGTACCGGTCGACCGCGCCGCCGGCGGTGATCAGCAGCCCGGACTGCACCAGCGCGTACGCGTTGATGGTCCACTGCACGTCGGCGGTGCTGGCCCCCAGCTCGGCGGTGAGCACGGGCACCGCCACGGTCAGCACGGTGTTGTCGAGTACCACGGTGACCTGGGCGAGGCAGAGCACCGCGAGGATCAGCCACCGGGCGGGCAGCGGGCGGGCGGAGGCCGGCGGAGGCAGCTCGGCGGGCGGGGCGGGCAGGCTCACGGCCGGGTCCTCCCGGTCGTCGCCGCGGCGGGCACGGCGGGGGCGGTAGGCGCGGTGGCCGCCGCGGCGGGGGCGGCCAGGGCGGGGCGCGGGTGGCGGCGCTGGTGCGCCACGCCCACGGCGACGCCGGCCGCGACCAGCACGACGGAGCCGACCGCGACAGCCGGGTAGCCGAACCGCGCGGCGGCGACGAGCCCGAGGGAGGCCGACACGAAGGAGCAGACCAGTCCGAACGACGACAGCACCGTGAAATCGGTGCCGCCGGTGCCCGGCCGGGAGTAGTCCATGTTGACGGTGTAGAGCACGACGTTCGCGGCGGTGTACGCGGCCATGAACGCCGACAGCGCCAGCACCGTCGGCCCGAGCGGGGCGCGGCCGGTCAGCAGCGGCAGCAGCGCCGCCGTGGACGCCGCCAGGGCCACCCCGGCGGCGACGAGGACCGCGGCGCGGCCGAACCGGCCGACCAGCGCGCCGGCGACCATCCCCGCCACGACGGCCGGGGCGCTGGTGACGACGCCGGTGACCAGGCCGATGCGCGCCAGCGACCAGCCCGCGTCGACCAGGGCGGGCGACACGACGGCGTACGCCGCGCCCGCGCCGGTGTAGACGAGCGGGACGACGCCGAAGGTCCACCACCGGCAGCCGGGCTGCCCGAACACCGACCACAACGCCCGGTACGCCTGTCCGGCACCGGTGGGGCGGTCGAGGCGCGCGGGCTCCCGGAACCGCCACGCCACCACCAGCCCGACGGCGGTGAGCCCGGCCAGCAACAGGATCGCCGGCACCCAGCCGTAGCGGTCGTAGACGACCACGCAGGCGCCTCCGCCGAGGAGGTTGCCGACGTAGCTCGCGGCCACCTGGACGCCGTTGCCGACGCCCCGGGCGCGCTCGGAGAGCACCCGGACGGCGACGGCGTCGACGGCGATGTCCTGGGTGGCCGACAGCAGCACGTACGCGGCGCAGATCGCCACGATGGGGCCGAGCTGCCCGGCGGGCCGGGAGTACGGCAGCAGGGCGAGCAGCGCGAGCACCAGGCCGCCCTGCGCGACGAGCAGCCAGGACCGGTAGTGGCCCAGGCGGCGGGAACCGAACCGGTCGAGCAGCGGCGCCCAGAGGAACTTGATCGGCCAGATCAGCCCGACGAACTGCAACAGGGCGAGGGTGTCCAGCGACGTCCCGCCGTCGCGCAGGATCGCGGTCAGGCCGACGGTGATGAACCCGATGCCGAGGTACTGGGTGACGTAGAGGGCGGTGAGCGTGCCCAACGGTGATCTCACCGGGCGCTCCAGTAGCCCTGCGCGGTGAGCTGGTGGCGGCCGACGCCGAGGGTGCGGCGCAGGTGCCGGGTGATGTCGCGGGTGCTGGCGGCCTCGCAGGCCACCCAGTAGTGGGCGTCGTCGGCGCCGGGCAGCGCCGAGCGGACGGTGTCGACCAGGTGCCGGCCCCCGTCGCGGCGCGGCACCCAGACGACCTCGTGGCAGGCGCGGGACCGGGGCGGCAGCGCCTTCTCGTCGTCGTGCGCGTACTCGACCCAGACCGTGGCCGGCACGTCGGGCGCGGCGTCGAGCAGGCTGTTGACCGCCGGCAGCGACGCGGCGTCGCCGACCAGGTAGAGGTGGCGCGGGGCAGGGTCGGGCAGCCGGAACGCGCTGCCCTGCACGGTGGCGTCGATGGTGTCGCCGACGCGGGCGGCGCTCGCCCAGCGGGCCGCGCACCCGTCGTGCAGGGCGAATTCCAGGCTGAACCGCCCGGCCGCCGGGTCGGGGTCGACGAGGGTGTAGGCGCGCTGATGGGGTCGGCCGTCGTCATCGAACCACAGCCGGATCCACATGGTGGGGTGCACGCCGCACTCGGCGAGCAGGCCGCCGTCGTCGAGGTGCAGCCGCTGGTACCGGCCGCCCACCGGCTCGATCCCCCGGACCGTGAGCCGGAAGGTCCGACCGCCCATCGCGCGGAGCACCAGGGCTTCCCAGTTCCGTTTCACGCACCCCTCCAGTAAGGTCAGCCTAAGTTAGGGGAGGGTAACCTAAATGGCGCTGTTATGGGAGTCGGCCGCGCCGCCGATCCGGGCCGCCGGCATCCGCCGCGACGCCTGGGGCGTGCCGCACCTGTGGGCCGAGACCGTGGACGACCTCGCCCGCCTCCAGGGCCGGGCTGCCGCCATCGACCGGGCCTGGCAGATCGAGGTGGAGCGCTGGCGCTGCGAGGGGCGGCTCGCCGAGCACGTCGGCCCGGCCGAGGTGGGCTGGGACCGCTTCGCCCGCCGCGCCCGCCTCGACGACACCGCCCGGCGCTGCTACGCCCGGCTCGACCCGGCCACCCGGCGCTGGGTCGCCGCGTACGCCCAAGGGGTCAACGACGGGCTCGCCGAGGGCGCCGCCGCGGCGCCGGAGTTCGCGGCGGCCGGCTGCGCCCCCGGCCGGTGGCGGCCCTGGTCGCCGCTGGGCGTCTTCCTCGCGCAGCACGTGCTGTTCTCGACGTTTCCCAGCAAGCTGTGGCGCGCCCACGTCGCGGCCACCCTCGGCCCCGCGGCCACCGCCCTGTTCGACGCCGAGCCCCCCGCCGGCTCCGGCAGCAACGCCTGGGCGACGCCCGCCGACCCGACCACCGGCCGTGGCCCGGTCGTCGCCGGCGACCCGCACCGCATCCTCGAACTGCCCGGCGTCTACCACCAGGTGCGCCTCGCCTGCCCCGAGTTCGACGTGCTCGGCTTCGCGTTCCCCGGCGTGCCGGGCCTGCCCCACTTCGGTCACGCCGGCGACGTGGCCTGGGCCGTGACCAACGCGATGGCCGACTACCAGGACCTCTACCGCGAGCGGCTGCGTCGCGACGGCGACGTGGTCCTGGTCCGCGAGGCCGACGGCTGGGCGCCGGCCCGCCGCCGGGTCGAACACATCGGGGTACGCGGCGGCGAGCCGGAGCCCGTCGAGGTGATCGAGACGGCCCGGGGGCCGGTCGTCGACCACGACCGGCACACCGGCGAGGCGCTCAGCCTGCGCACGCCCAGCCGCGTCGAGCAGCGCCTCGGCTTCGACGCGCTGCTGCCGCTGCTGCGGGCGCGTACCGTCGCCGACGTCGCCACGGCGCTTCAAGCCTGGGTCGAGCCGGTCAACAGCGTCCTCGTCGCCGACCGGTCGGGCGCCGTCGCCCAGCTCGTGTCCGGCCTGGTGCCGCTGCGCGACGAACGGTGCCGCCGGGAACCGGTGCCCGCCTGGGAGCCGCGCTACCGCTGGAGCGGCGAGTACGCGCCGACGCCCCGCACGGCGGTCACCGGGCCCACGGCCTGCGCCAACGACCGCCGGCCCGACGTGGCGGCGCTCGGCCGCGACTTCGCCCCGCCGCACCGGGCCCGCCGCATCCGTACCCTGCTCGCCGAGGGCGCCGAGCCGGCGGCCGTGCACATGGACACCCACCTCGACACGGGTGTGCTGCGCGGCGTCCTCGGCCGGCTCGACCCCGACGCACTCACCGGCCCGGCCGGGGAACTGCGGGACCGGCTGGCTGCCTGGGACGGGCGGATGGCCGCCGACAGCGTCGACGCCGCCGCCTACGCCGCCTGGCGGGCGGCCCTGGCCCGGGGGCTGCACGAACACCCGGCGCTGTGCCCGCTGCGCTCCCCCGGCGCGTACGACGAGCTGTTCCGGCCGTGGACGAATCCCCTCGGCCGCATCGGTTACGCCCTCGACGCCGTGGTGGCGGGGCTGCCCCGCCTCGGCGTCGACGTCGGCCCCGTGGCCGCCGCGGCGCTGGAGGAGGTGGCGCACGGCGACCCGCCCGGCGTCTGGGGGCAACGGCACGCCCTGCACCCCGTCCACCTGCCGGTCTGTCCTGAGGTCGACGCGGCGGTGGACGCCATCCGCGCCCGCGTCACGCTCGGCGGCGACAGCGACTGCGTGCTCGCCACCAGCAGCGTCCCCGGTCTGTCCGACGCCTGCTGGCGCGGCCCCGTCGCCCGGTACGTGTGGGACCTGACCGACCGGGCGGACAGCCGGTGGGTGGTGCCGTTCGGCACGTCCGGCCGCCCCGGCGACCCGCACTTCGCCGACCAGCTTCCGCTGTGGGCCACCGGCGAACTGATCCCGGTGGTCACCGACTGGCGGCTGCTCACCCCCGACGAACCCGAGACGAGGAACGCGTGACATACCAGGAAACCCTGCCCGGCCTCGGCGAGCTGTCCCTCGTCGAGGTCGACCCGCAGGCCCACGCCGAGCTGCTGCACGGCTGGGTCACCCAGCCCCGGGCCGTCTACTGGGGCATGAGCGGCTACACCGTCGACGAGGTCCGCGACGTCTACGCCTTCGTCGACGGGCTGGCGACGCACCACGCGTACCTGATCCTGCTCGACGGGGAGCCGGTCGGCCTGTTCCAGACCTACCAGCCGGAGGCCGACCCGGTCGGCGAGCGGTACGCCGTGCAGCCCGGCGACGTCGGCATGCACCTGCTGCTGGCGCCCGGGCGACGCCCGCCGCGCGACTTCACCGGCGTGGTGGGGCCGGCGCTGGTACGGTTCCTGTTGCGCGACCCGACCCGGCAGCGGGTCGTGGTCGAGCCGGACGTGCGCAACGAGCTGGCCCTGCGCCGGCTGGAGCGCTCCGGCTTCACCTTCGACGACGAGATCGACATGCCGGACAAGCGGGCGCAGCTGGCCTTCCTGACCCGGGACCGCTTCGAGACCCTCTTCCCCGCCCCCGTGACCGTCCGCGTGACCGGCTGACCGTCCGCGTGACCTCGGTCAGGTCCCTATGCAGGGAAGTAACTTCGCCCGGCGGCGCTGGGGGCGCCACGGCGGCAGCCGTGGGCCAGCGGCAGGTTCGTGCAGCGGATCACCGTCAGGTGCCGTCGAGCCAGGTGCGCAGCGCCCACCACCAACGCACCGTCTGCGGCACCGGCCACCGGCCGCCCGGCTCGGCGAGGGTCGGCGGCATCGCGGTCAGCTCCTGCAACCGGCGCAGCCGGTAGCGCACGGTGTTCGGGTGCAGGTGCAGGGCCTCGGCCGTGCGGTCCAGCCGTTGTCCGTGGTCGAGGTAGGTCAGCGCGGTCGAGGCGAGCTGCCGGTGGAACTCGTCGGCCGGGTCGAGGGCGGCCAGCAGCTCCCCCCTGACCAGCTCGGCCAGGGCCGGCTGGGCGGCCAGCGCGGTCTCCCCGGCGAGGTCGACCACCTGGTGCAGGCCGCGCAGCCCGGCGCGGGACGCGGCGCGCAGGGCGGCCACGCAGAGCCGGTGCAGGGCCGGGGCCTGGGCCAGGGGCCGCGCCGGGGCCGCCACCACGAGCCCGGCCGCGTCGGCGAGGTCGGCGGGCGGCAGCCGTACACACAGGCCGGCGAGCCGGTCGTCGACGGTGCCGAACAGCGCGCCGCCGCCGCAGAGCTGCCGCTCCACCGCCGAGATCCGGGCCGGCTCGGTCAGCTCGGTGACCACGCAGTGGTACCGACCGTCGGGGCGCAGCCCGAAGGCGGACAGGTCGTCGGGACGCAGCCCGAAGCCGTCGTCGGGACGCTCGCCGCCCGCCTCGTCGAGCAGCAGCCGCCGCAGCAGCCGGTTGCGGGCGTCGCGCCGGGTGCGGGCCAGCTCCAGCTCCGCCGTGTGATGGCCGTCGACCAGTGCGCGTTCCAGCCCGCTGGCGTACCGGCCGAGTTCCAGCAGAGCGTCCAGCAGCGCGGTGTCGGGTATCCCGGCAGCCCGGCCCCGGTCGAGCGCGATCTCGACCACCCGCTGCCGGCCGGCCTGCACCCCGCGCAGCAGGCCGGCGACGGAGACGCCCTGCGCGGCCCGGTCGGCACCAAGGCGTCTGGCCTCGGCGAAGTCCCGCTCGCTCGGCTCCGCCAGCCGCTCGAACGACGCCAGCCCGGCGGTCAACAGGGCCGCCACGTGCCGGCGGTTCTCGGCCATCGGCAGGCGGGCCACCTCGGGCGAGTGTTCCCGGGCCGCCTCGACCATCTCGTCCACGACCCGCCGGTCGGTCGCCAGGTCGCGCAGCAGCGCGCCGAGGGCCCCGGCCCGCTCCGGCATCGTCATCGGCCCGCCTCCCGCCGCCCCGGCCACTGTGGCCCGTGCACAACGACCGGGCCGGGTTTTGGCCCCCGTGCCCTACCGGGAGTCCGGCTTCGGTTGGTTTCCTTCTGTTACCGCAAAGTAACACCGCACCCCCGCACCGCGAAACGCCACCATCGGTCGCCCCCACCGGCAGGAGCAGCCCATGCCCGCAACAGCACCGTCGTCCCCGCCCGTCCGTCGCGCCCGCAGGTACGGCGCCGTCGCCGCCGCCCTCGCCGTCGTGGCCGCCGCCGCGCCGGCCCCGGCCGTCGCCGCCCCCGCAGCCGCCCCGGCCGTGGCCGCCGCCCTGGAGGAGGTGATGTTCGTCGGCAACAACTGGGAGGGCACCGTCGACGTGATCCGCTCCCGGGGCGACTACGCCCGCCTCGGCCGGGTCAACGTCGTGCCCGACAAGCAGCAGCGGCTCTGGGAGATCTACCTCAACCCGATCAAGCTCGCCTTCTACCTGGGCATCCAGCAGGGCCCGGGCGAGGGGCACGACCAACTCGTGGACGACATGTACACCACGCCGGACGGGACCGCGCTGGTGGCGTCCCGGCCCAGCTTCGCCGACGTCGTCTCGATCGACCTGCGCACCGGCGCGGTGCGCTGGCGGTTCCCCGTCTCCGGGTTCCGCTCCGACCACATGGCCGTCTCCCCCGACGGCACCCGCGTCGCGGTGTCTGCCTCCACCTCGGACACCGTGCACGTGCTCGACATCAACACCGGAAAGCAGGTCGGCTCGTTCGGCACCGGCGACACCCCGCACGAGAACATCTTCACCGGCGGCGGCCGGCACATCTGGAACATGTCCATCGGGGACGTCAACAGTTCGTTCGACGCCCCGTCGCAGGACTGGACCAAGGGCGACCGGAAGATCACCATCGCCGACGCGAGCACCTTCGCGACGGTGAAGGAGATCGACATGCGGCCCCGGCTCGACGCGTACGGCCGCAGCGACCTCTCCGACGCCGTCCGGCCGGCGGTCTTCACCCCCGACGAGAGCAAGCTCTACTTCCAGGTGTCGTTCTTCAACGGCTTCGTCGAGTACGACGTGGCCGGCGACCGGGTCACCCGGGTCACCACGCTGCCGAAGAACCCGAACACCACCGAGGACCGCACGAAGTGGGTCAACGACTCGCGGCACCACGGCATGTCGATCAGCCCGGACGGGGCGAAGCTCTGCGTCGCCGGCACGATGGACGACTACACCACGATCGTGGACCGGTCCACCCTCACCCCGGGCCCGCTGGTCACGGCCAGCAAGCCGTACTGGGCGACGGTGAGCGGCGACGGCCGCGACTGCGTCATCTCGGAGTCGGGCGCCGACCAGGTCACCGCGATCAGCTTCGCCACGGGCCAGAAGGTGGTCAGCGTGCCCGTCGGCGACCACCCGCAGCGGGTGCGGATCGGGCACCTCCCCGCCGGCTGGACCCCGCCGGCCGCCCGGTAGTCCCCGCGCGTGGGCGCGGCCCGGCCGGACCACCGGCCGGGC
>NZ_JBHUVA010000108.1:0-18259 GCF_042670805.1 Micromonospora sp. NPDC057141
GCTCGCGGCGGACCCGTCCGCGCCCGCCGCGAGCCGGCGGAACTCCCCGAGCACGAGGCCGGCCAGCCCGGGGGTGAAGACCGGCTCACCGGCGGCGGTGCGCCGCACCGCGTCCAGGAACTCGGCCGGGGCGGCCGACTTCACCAGGTAGCCGGTCGCGCCGGCCTTCACCGCGTCCAGGACGCTCTGCTGTTCCCCGCTGGCCGAGAGCATCAGCACCCGCACCTGGGGCAGCGCCGCACGCAGCCCCCGGATCACCTCCACCCCGGAGATGTCCGGCAGTTGCAGGTCGAGCACCACCAGGTCGGGCCGGGCGGCGGGGGCGACCCGCACGGCCTGGCGGCCCTCCCCGCTGGTGGCGACCACGAGGTGACCGGCCTCGGTGAGGTCGCGGGCCACCCCCTCGCGCCACATCGGGTGGTCGTCCACCACCATCACCCGTACGCCGGGCACGGCGTCCGCGCCGGGCGCGTCCGGGCCGATGGCCGGCGGCCGTGGCCCGGTCGGCGGGGGCGGCGCGTCGGCAGCGCTCACCGGGGCGTCCTCGGCACGGTCAGCTCGACCTCGGTGCCGGTGCCCGGCGTGGAGGTGATGTGGACCGTGCCGCCGAGCTCGGCGACGCGGCCCCGGATCGACTGCGCCACCCCGAGCCGGCCCTGCCGGGCGGCCTCGTCGAGCCGGCCGGCCGGGATGCCCGGGCCCTCGTCGCGTACCGAGACCGTCACCGTCTCCCCCTCGTCCTCGATCAGCACCCAGGCCCGGCCCCCCGCGTGCCGGCGCACGTTGTCCAGCGTCGCCCCGGTCGCGGCGGCCAGTTCCCGCGCCACCGGCGCGGGCAGCGGGACCCCGGTGGCCGGCGCCGACAGCGAGACCGCCGCCGAGGCGTACCGGCCGAGCAGGGCGCGCAGGTCAAGGGTGCCCGGCCCGGATGGGTCGGCGTCGTCGGGGGGCGACGCCCCGGCGATCAGGGCGCGCAGGGCGGCCTCCTGCTCCCCCGCCAGCCGGGCCAGCTCGCCGGCCTCCCCGTCCAGGTGGGCGCCGCGCCGCTGGACCAGCGCGAGCACCTGGAGCACCGAGTCGTGGATGTCCCGGGCCAGCCGTTCCCGCTCCCGGGTCGCCGCCTCCAGCTCCACCGCCCGGTGCAGCCGCTGCTCGGCGGTCACCGCCAGCCGGGCGACGTGGCCGACCACCGCCCCGGCCAGCAGCAGCAGGATCGAGCCGGTGAGGGTGGACTGGCCGATCCGGTCCCGGGCCGCCAGGTCGGCCGCGCACACCACCAGCGCGGCCACGGTGCCGCGCCGCCGGCCGCCGGAGACCGCCCAGGCGAGCACCGGCCCGGCCAGCCACACCACCGCGAGGCCCGGCGCGCCGGCCGCGAGGGCCGCCCGGCCGATCGCCCAGGGGCTGACCAGCAACACCCCGACCACGACGGCGAGGTCGGCGACCAGCAGCGGCCAGCCACGCCGGGCGGGGCGGGCGTAGCCGAGGGAGGTGGTCACCGTCCAGCCGAGCATCACGAGCAGGACGGCGCCGGCGACCAGCGGGTGGGCGTACCCGCCGGCATCGCGCGCGACGAGCAGGCCGACGTACGCCAGGGCGGCGAACCGGAACACCGCGACGGCCCGCCAGAGCGGGACCTCGAACCCACCGGACGTCGACGGCACCCCGACACGATGCCACACGCCCCCGGGAACAGCGGACGATCATGGCTGCCCCGACCGACACGGCGTACGGTGGTGCCCATCGACACCACCCTCCTGATCGCCGAAGCCTTCGACCAGGCCCGGGTGACCGAGCTCCGGCACTCGGTCACCTCCTGCGCGCACGCCGTCGGGCTGCGCGGGCAGCAGCTGGACGACTTCGTGCTGGCGATCAACGAGCTGCTCACCAACGCGGTACGGCACGGCGGCGGGCGAGGCTGGCTGCGGCTGTGGCGCCAGCCGGGGCGGCTGGTCTGCGAGGTCGCCGACCACGGGCGGGGGATCAGCTCCCGGCGGCTCGACGACCGGAGCCGCCCCGCGCCCGACACCGCGGGCGGCTGGGGCCTCTGGCTGGCCCGGGAGCTGAGCGACGCCATGGACGTCGAGACCGGCCCGGCCGGCACCACGGTCCGGATCGGCACGCCCCTCGATCCGGTCCTCGACGCGCGCGAGCGCACCCCGGACTGACCCCCGGCTCAGCCGAACAGGGCGGAGACCGACTCGCCGTTGTGGATCCGGCGCATCGCCTCGGCCAGCGCCGGCGCTACCGAGAGCACCTTCAGCTTCGGCACCCGCTTGTCCTCCGGGATCGGCACCGTGTTGGTGCAGACGATCTCCAACACCCCGTCCTGCCCGCTGAGCCGCTCCAGCGCCCCGCTGGAGAACAACCCGTGGGTGCAGGCCAGCCGGATCGAGCGGACCTTCAGCTCGCGCAGGTGACTCATCAGCTCGATCACCGTGCTGCCCTTGGCGATCTCGTCGTCGAGCACGATCACGTCCCGGTCGGCCACCTCGCCGATCACCGTGCTGATCGTGACCCGGTCGTCGCTGAACCGCTGCTTCGCGCCGGCCGCCACCGGGGTGCCGAGCATCCGGGCGAAGGCGGCGGCCTCCTTGGCGTTGCCGAGGTCGGGCGAGACCACGACGGTGTCGCCGAGGTCGTACCGGGTGAAGTGGCCGGCCAGCTCGCGCAGCGCGTGCAGGTGGTCCACCGGGACGCTGAAGAAGCCGTGCACCTGCGGCGAGTGCAGGGTCATCGCCAGCACCCGGTCCGCGCCGGCCGAGGTCAGCAGGTCCGCGACCAGCCGGCCGCCGATCGAGATGCGCGGCGCGTCCTTCTTGTCCGACCGGGCGTACGCGTAGTGCGGCAGCACCACCGTGATCCGGCCCGCCGACGCGCCCCGTGCCGCGTCGATCATGAGCAGCAGCTCGACCAGGTGCTCCTGCACGGGGGGCACCAACGGCTGGATCAGGAAGACGTCACGCTCCCGGCAGTTCGCCTGCAACTGCACCTCCAGGCAGTCGTTGGCGAACCGGGACACCCGGGTGGGGTGCAGGGGCACCCCGAGGTGGGCGCAGATCTCGGCGGCGAGGTCGGGATGGGCTGTTCCGCTGAAGACGGCGATGTCGCGCACGTTGACCGATCGTACGGCCGTCCGTGGGCGACTCACCGGCGGCGGGGCGGGTACGGTGCTGCGGTGACCGGAGAGTACGTCGCCGCCATCGACCAGGGCACCACCTCGTCCCGCTGCCTCGTCTTCGACCGGGCCGGAGAGATCGTCTCCGTGGCCCAGCGCGAGCACCGGCAGCTCTTCCCCCGGCCGGGCTGGGTCGAGCACGACGCCGAGGAGATCTGGGACAACGTCCGGATCGTCGTCCGCGAGGCGCTGGACGCGGCCGGCGCCGGCCCGGCAGGGCTGGCGGCCATCGGCATCACCAACCAGCGGGAGACCACCGTCGTCTGGGACCGGGCCACCGGCCGCCCGGTCGCCAACGCCATCGTCTGGCAGGACACCCGCACCGGGCCGCAGCTGCGCGCGCTCGCCGAGGCGTACGGCGAGCAGCGGCTGGGCGAGCGCACCGGGCTGAGGCTGGCCACCTACTTCGCCGGCCCGAAGCTGCGCTGGCTGCTGGACAACGTCGACGGGCTGCGCGAGCGGGCCGAGCGGGGCGAGGTGCTGTTCGGCACCATGGACAGCTGGCTGATCTGGAAGCTGACCGGCCGGCACGTCACCGACGTGACCAACGCGAGCCGCACCATGCTGATGGGCCTCGACACCCTCGACTGGGATCCGGAGCTGCTCGACGCGCTCGGTGTGCCGGCGGCGATGCTCCCCGAGATCCGCAGCTCCGCCGAGGTCTACGGCACCGCCACCGACGGGCCGCTCGCCGGGGTGCCGGTGGCCAGCGCCCTCGGCGACCAGCAGGCCGCCCTGTTCGGGCAGACCTGCTTCGGCCCGGGCGAGGCGAAGTGCACGTACGGCACCGGCAGCTTCCTGCTGCTCAACACAGGCGCGAGCCCGGTCATCTCGGCGCACGGGCTGCTGACCACGGTCGCGTACCGGATCGAGGGGCAGCCCGCCGCGTACGCGCTGGAAGGCGCGATCGCGGTCACCGGGTCGCTGGTGCAGTGGCTGCGGGACAACCTCGGCCTGATCTCCACCGCCGCCGAGGTGGAGGAGCTGGCCCGCACGGTCGACGACAACGGCGGCTGCTATGTGGTGCCGGCGTTCTCGGGGCTGTTCGCCCCGCACTGGCGCAGCGACGCACGGGGGGTGGTCGCCGGGCTGACCGGCTACATCACGAAGGGGCACCTGGCCCGGGCGGCGCTGGAGGCGTCGGCCTGGCAGACCCGCGAGGTGGTCGACGCGATGAACGCCGACTCCGACGTGGCGCTGCGCCGGCTGCGGGTCGACGGCGGGATGACCGCTAACGGCCTGCTGATGCAGTTCCTCGCCGACGTGCTGGACGTGCCGGTGGTCCGCTCCCGGATCACGGAGACGACCTGTCTCGGCGCGGCGTACGCGGCGGGCCTCGCCGTGGGCTTCTGGCCGGACCTGGCCACCCTGCGGGCCCAGTGGCGCTCCGACGCGCAGTGGACCGCCGCGATGGACCCGGGCGAGCGGGACCGGGAGCTGCGCCAGTGGCGCAAGGCCGTGCAGCGCACCCTCGACTGGGTGGACTGAACCGGGGCCGGGTGGACCGGCCCGGGCGCCCGCCCGCCGGACCGGCGTCAGGACCAGGTGCGGCCGGTGAGCTTCTCGTAGACCTCGACGTAGCGGGCCCGGGTCGCCTCGATCACTTCGGCGGGCACCTCGGGGGCCGGGGGCCGCTTGTCCCAGCCGCCGCCGGTCGCCCAGTCCCGGACGTACTGCTTGTCGTAGGAGAACTGGGTCCGGCCCGGCTGGTACGACTCGGCCGGCCAGAACCGCGACGAGTCGGACGTGAGCACCTCGTCGCCGAGGACGAGGGTGCCGTCCGCCGCCCAGCCCAGCTCGATCTTGGTGTCGGCGACCAGGATGCCCCGGTCGGCGGCCAGCTCCGCGCCCCGGCAGTAGATGTCGAGGGTGATCTGCCGCAGCCGCTCGGCGGTCTCCGCGCCGACCTTGTCCACCACCTGCTGGTAGGTGATCGGCTCGTCGTGCTCGCCCTTGGGTGCCTTCGTCGACGGGGTGAAGATCGGCTCGGGCAGGATCGACGCCTCGACCAGGCCCCGGGGCAGCCGGACGCCGGAAACCGCGCCGGTGCGCTCGTATTCGGCGAGGCCACCGCCGGTCAGGTAGCCCCGCGCGACGCACTCGACCGGGACCATTTCCAGCCGCCGGCAGCGGATCGCCCGGCCGGTGAACTCGGCCGGCACGTCGGTGGCGGAGACGACGTGGTTCGGCACCAGGTCGGCGAGCTGCTCGAACCACCACAGGGACAGCGAGGTGAGCAGGCGGCCCTTGTCCGGGACCGGCGTCGGCAGCACCACGTCGTAGATCGAGATCCGGTCGGAGGCGACCAGGATCAGGTCGTCGCCGTCGGCGTAGACGTCCCGGACCTTGCCCGAATGCAGAAGTTCCACGCGCCCTAGTACACCACGGGCCGGTGGGACGCCCGGGGACGGCCACCCGTCGGACGGACGGCCGTTGACACCTGCCCGCCCCGGCTGTGTAAATGATCCGACCCCATGCCGGAAGACCAGGAGCACCCGTGCCCGACCCCCGTACCGCACTGGCCCGCACCGGTCCGAACCCGGGCCGCCGGCGGCTGCTCGGGTCGCTGCTCGGGGCACCGTTCGCGGCGGCCGGCCTGACGGGCTGCGGCACCCGGGAGGAGGACCGGCCGGTCGACGACGGGCCGGTCGAGCTCTCGGTCTTCTGGTACGGCACCGCCGCCCGCGCCGAGCTGACCGAGAAGGCACTACGGCTCTACTCCGCCGGCAACAACCAGGTGAGCTTCCGGGTGACCTGGCAGGGCCTGCCCGGCTACTACGACCGGCTGGCCACCCAGGCCGCCGGCGGCAACGTGCCGGACCTGATCCAGGTCGACGACACCGTCCTCGCCGAGTACGCCCGCAGGGAGATCCTGCTCGACCTCGACGGGTACGTCGCCGGCCAGCGGCTCGACCTGCGAGGGCTCCCACCCGGCCTGGCCCGCTACGGCGAGGTGGACGGCCGCACCGTGGCAGTCGCCGCCGCCCAGACCAGCGCTGCCCTCGTCTACAACCGCAGCCTGCTGCGCCGGCTCGGCGTCGCCGAGCCCCGCACCGGCATGTCCTGGCCCGCGTACGTCGACTGGGCGGCGCGGGTCACCCGGGCCGCCGACGGCCGGGTGTCCGGCACGATGGACCCGTCCGGGGACCACCGGGCGCTCTGGCTGTGGCTGCGGTCCCAGGGCGGCGAGCTGTACCAGGGCCGGCAGCTCGGCTTCGGCACGAGCGAGCTGGTCGACTGGTTCGAGCTGTGGCAGAACGCGCGGGCCCGGCGGGCCATCCCGAGCGCCGCCCTGGTGGACCAGGCCGACGACGGCGAGCCGACCCGGCAACTGGTGGTCACCGGCCACACGGCCGCGTCGTTCGCCTGGGCCCACCAGTTTCCCGAGTTCCGGCGCCAGACCCGGGACGAGCTGGCGCTGGCGGCGTTCCCCGGGCCACCGGCGGCGCAGTGGCCGCGGGCCTCGATGTACTGGGCGGGTTTCCGGGGCACCCGGCACCCCGCCGTGGTGGCCGACGTGATCCACTTCCTCACCAACAACATGGAGGCCGGCCTGGCCCTCGGCCACGAACGCGGGGTCAACCCGAACCTCGCCGTCCGCCGGTACGTGCGGGAGAACCTGGCCGACCCGGGGCAGCAGGCCGCCGCCGCCCTCGCGGAGACCCTGGCCGGTCAACTCGGCCCCGCACCCGGCCCGCCGCCGAAGGGGCACGCCCGGGTGCGGACCCTGCTCGTCGAGGCGGCCGAGGGCATCCGCTCCGGCCGGGCCGGCGTCCGCGCGGCCACCACCCGGTTCATCGCCCAGGCCGAGGCCGCCCTGGCCTCCTGACCCACCCGGGCCGTACCGTCGCCCGGCATCCCCGACGGATGGGTCAGCGCGGCGGGCGGTTGCGCCGATTGCGCATGAGCAGCAGCACCAGCAGGACGATCCCGCCGACGACGACCAGGCAGCACAGCAGCCCGAGAAAGCCGACGCCGCCGCGGGACCGCCGCCTGGCGGCCTCCACCACGAGTTCCCCCGTGCCGGTGGACGCCCAGGCCGCGACCGGGACGAAGACCGACAGCACGACCGCACCGAGGACCGCGCTGAGCCGGCCCCACCACTTGCTCCACGAAGACATGGCCCCATCCTCGCCGAGGTGCGCAAGCGGGGCACGCGGGACGGCCGGGATTTCACCGGGAACGAGACGCCCCACGGACGAGGCCAACGGCGCGGGACGAAATCCGACCATGCGCTCCACCTCGTCGCGGGGGCCCCGGCGCGGGACGAGGTCCAACGGCGCAGGCCGGGATCGTCACGTAGGCCGGAAAGGTGAAAGGCCCCGGAGCGAACTCCGGGGCCTTTCCGAACGAGTAGCGGGGACAGGATTTGAACCTGCGACCTCTGGGTTATGAGCCCAGCGAGCTACCGAGCTGCTCCACCCCGCGTCGGCTCGTTAACCCTAACGCACCACCCCCACGGGCCGCAAAACGGCCCGCGCGCCGGGGCGAAACCGCTGGTCAGCCCCCCGCCGACACCGACGGGGACGGGGACGGGGCGGGGCCGCCGCTCGGCGAGGCGGACGGCGACGCCGACGGCGAGGCCGGGCTGGCCGCCTGCTGGGCCTGCTGGAACGCCGTCATCGCCTCGTCCAGGGCCTTGAGCGCCCGGCCGTACCGCTCGAAATCACCGGACGTCTGCGCGGCCTTGACCTCGGCGATCGCCGCCTGCACCTTGCTCGCCGCCTCGGCCAGTTCGCCGGTCAGCGGCGGGGCACCGCTCCCGTCGCCCGACGGCGGGGTGCCGCTGGTAGGGGGCGGGGTCTCACCCTCGGCGGCCTGCTTGCCCTGCTCGACGAGCTGCTTGATGCCGTCGGTCAGGTTGTTGGCCAGCACCACGTACGAGCCGCCGTCGCCGTAGGAGAGCAGCACCTTCTGCAACAGCGGATACGCGTCCTGCTGGTTGCTCTTGACGTAGACCGGCTCGACGTACAACATCCCGTCGCCGAACGGCAGCGACAGCAGATTGCCGTACTGCACCTGGGCCTGGTTGGAGGAGAGCAGGTTCAGCTGCTGCCGGATGTTGGCGTTGTTGGTCATCTGCTGGTGCACCTGCACCGGCCCGGAGATCCGGGTCTGGTCCGGCAGCTCCAGCACCTCCAGCTGCGGCTTGCCGTCGACGTACGAGCCGGAGATCAACGCGGCGAGGTTCTGCCGGCCGTTCGGGGTGACCGCGGAGGTGAGCTGGAAGCGCGGCGCGCTCTGCCCCGGGAACTGGGTCCACAGGTAGTACGGCGGCTGCTTCTGCCCGCCGTCCGGGTTGTCCGGCACGTTCGGCACCTGCCAGAAGTCCTGCGCCGAGTAGAAGTCGCCCGGGTCGGTGACGTGGAACTTGGTCAGCAGGTTGCGCTGCACCTTGAACAGGTCCGCCGGGTACCGGAAGTGCTCCCGCAGCTCGGCCGGGATCTTGTCGTTCGGCAGCACCAGGTCCCCGCCGAACGCCTTGTTCCACGCCTTGAGCACCGGGTCGGTCTGGTCGAACTCGTACAGCCGGACCGTGCCGTCGTACGCGTCGACCGTGGCCTTGACGGAGTTGCGGATGTAGTTGACGTTCTCCCTGGCGAGCTGGAAGGTGCCCCGGCCGGTCAGCTCGTCGGTGGTCTCCGACTGGAGGTTGACCCGCTCCGCGTACGGGTAGGTCGCGGCCGTGGTGTAGCCGTCGACGATCCACTGCACCCGGCCACCGACCACCGCCGGGTACGGGTCACCGTCGAGGGTGAGGAACGGCGCGACCTTCTCCACCCGGTCCCGGGGGTTACGCACGTACAGCAGCTTCGAGTTGTCGTTGACCGCCTCGGAGAGCAGGAAGTTCGACTCCTGCTCCTTGATGGCGTAGAGCAGCCGGCGGCTGAACGAGCCGATCTCGACGCCACCCTCGCCGGTGTAGGTGTAGTACTGCTCGCCGCCGGTCTGGGTCGGCCGGTCGAACTCGGCGTTGCGCTCCGGGCTCGCCTGGCCGACGATCGCGTAGTCGTCGGGCTCCATCCGCTCGCCGTAGTAGATGCGCGGCTGGGTGGCGGGGATCTGCTCGGTCTGCGCGGAGCACGCCTCCTGGGTCTTCTCGCCGAGGAAGCCGGAGACGAAGAGCGGCTGGCCACCGCAGACCACCTGGTTGGCCGGCGCGGCCACCAGCCCGTAGCCGTGGGTGTAGACGGTGTGCCGGTTGATCCAGTTGTTCTGCTGGTCGGTCAGCTCGCCGTAGTTGACCTCCCGGACCCCGACCACATAGTCGGAGGTCTTGCCGCCCACCGCATACCGGTCGATGTCCAGCTTCGGGCCGAAGTCGTAGAAGCCCCGGACCTGCTGGAGCTGGGTGTACGTCTCCGAGACGAGCTGCGGGTCGAGCAGCCGCACGTTCGGCACCACGGAGGCGTCGGTGCCCAGGCTCGTTGGCGGCACCAGGTTGCTCGCCGCGTACGGCTGGGTCTTCGTGTCGGCGATCCCGAACGCGGCCCGGGTGGCGTCGATGCTGCGCTCGATGTACGGGGCTTCCTTGTCCTTGGCGCTCGGCTTGACCTCGAAGGTCTGCACGGCCCACGGGTAGATGCCGCCGATGGCGACGGCGGAGACGCCGAGCAGGGCCAGCGAGATGCCCGGCCACACCAGGTTCCGCATCACCGCGTTGGAGAAGACGATGATCGCGATGGCGACCACGACCGAGATGTAGGCGAGGATCTCCTTGGCCGGCAGCAGCGCGTTGATGTCGGCGTACCCGGCGCCATAGAGCTTCGCGCCCTCGTTGTACTCCAGCAGCATGGTGCGCCGGTCCAGCACGTACGCGATGGCCTTGAGCAGGACGAAGACCGCGACGAGCGTGCTCAGGTGGGCCCGCGCGGCGTTGGTCATCCGGTCCCCGACGCCCTGCAGACGCACGCCGCCGAAGATGTAGTGCACCGCCAGCGCGCCGAGCAGGGCCAGCACCACCGCCGTGAAGCCGATGCCCAGCAGGTAGCGCCAGAACGGCAGCTGGAAGACGTAGAAGCCGACGTCGACGCCGAACTCCGGGTCCTTGACGCCGAAGTCGCCGCCGTTGCGGAACAGCAGCCACTGGTTCCACCGGCTCTGCGCCGACAGCCCGGCGAACAGGCCGACCACCAGGGCGACCAGGCTGATCCACAGGCCGAGCCGGGGGCCGAGCACCATCCGGTAGCGTTCCAGGGTGGCCTGCTCCAGCGAGTGCGGCCGCAGCTTCGGGCGCAGCCGGTGCGCCAGCCACAGGTTGCCGCCGACGATCAGCGCCATCGCGAGACCGACGACCAGGAAGAGCAGCAGCCGGGTGGCCAGCACGCCGGTGAAGACCTGTGTGTATCTCACCTCGTCGAACCAGAGCCAGTCCGTCCACGCCTGCACCCCCCAACCGAGGAGGGTGAAGAGGACGAACACCCCGACCAGAACGCCGATGGTGACGCGTCCGCGCCGGCTCATCCTCGGCAGGGGGCTGCTACGCATGACCACTGTTGGCTCCGCACGCTCGATGTGATCGGCTCCGACCAGGCACCCAGAGTACGGGGTGTTCCTGAGAGTGTCGGCCCACGGTCACGCCGGGCGGGCGCGTCGGTCAGCAGCGGGTGGGCTGACCTCCGGCGCGGAGGGTCTCCAGGGCGGTGAGCGCGTCGTCCAGCGACCCCACCCTGAGCAGCGGCAGGTCGGGCTGCGGGTTACGCACCGCCTCCGCGCAGTTCGCCTCGGGCACCAGGAACACCTTCGCCCCGGAGTCCTTCGCGCCGACCAGCTTCTGGGCGATCCCGCCGATCGGGCCCACCCGGCCCTCGTCGTCGATGGTGCCGGTGCCCGCGATGACGACCCCGCCGGTGAGGTCGGCCGGCTCCAACTTGTCCACGATGCCCAGGGCGAACATCAGGCCGGCGCTCGGCCCGCCGATGTCGCCCAGGTCGATGGAGAGGGTGAACGGGTGCGGCTGCTGCTGGTCGATCTCGACCCCGATGCGCGGCCGGCCGTCGGACTCCCGGCTGGTGATCCGGGCCGTGGCGGCGGCCCCGCCGCGGGTGTAGCCGACGGTCAGGCCGGTGCCGGCCGGCTCGGCGCGGATCAGCTCGGTGAGCCGGGCCGCGCTGGTGACCGGCGTGCCGTCGACCGAGGTGACGACATCACCGGGCTTGAGCACCCCGTCCGACGGGCCGCCCGCCGTCACGGTCTTGACCAGCACCTGGACGGGGAATCCCAGCTCCCGCAGCGCGGCGGTCTCGGCGCTGGTCTGGGAGTTGCGGAAGTCCTCCTCGTTGCGCTGCTCGACCTCCTGCTGGGTCTCCCCCGGCGGGTAGACCAGCTCGCGCGGCACCACCGCCTCGTCGGCGGAGAACCAGCCGGCCAATGCGGAGCGCAGCCGCACGGTGGGCTGCACGCCGACCGTGGTCAGCCGCAGCTGGCCGGCGGAGGTGGACGTCGCCCGCCCGGTCACCTGGATGACCTCCTTGCCGTCCACGGTGCCGAGCGTGTTGACCGTCGGGCCGGGGCCGAGCACCACGTACGGGATGGGCGCGTTGAGCACGCCGAAGCTGAGCAGGGCGGTCAGCAGGGCACCCAACAGGACGGTCACGCCGCGACGTCTCATGGCGGTGAGCGTACCGAGCCTGCGGGCGGGCCCCCGACGGTGACGGGGACTTCGCCCTCAGCGCAACGCCGGTGGCGGCTACCTGGGGCGCAGCCCGCGTACCGTAGACGTCGTGCCTGATATTCCGTTCGGTTTCGCGCTCCCGGGTGGGCAACCACCAGACCCCAACGATCCCGCGGCGATGCAGCAGTTCATGTCGCAGTTGCAGCACCTGCTCTCGGCGCAGGGCGGCGGACCGGTCAACTGGGACCTGGCCCGGCAGGTGGCCGCCAGTCAGCTCGCCGCCACCGGAGACCCGGCGGCCTCACCGTACGAGCGCCACGCGGTCGAGGAGGCGCTGCGCCTGGCCGACCTCTGGCTGGAGCCGGCCACCGCCTGGCCGACGGGCATCCGCACCTCGGTGGCCTGGAACCGCAACGAGTGGATCTACAAGACGCTCGACGTCTGGCGCAAGCTGTGCGACCCGGTGGCCAGCCGGATGGTCGGTGCGATGGGTGACCTGGTGCCGCCGGAGGCCCGCGCCCAGCTCGGCCCGATGCAGTCGATGGTGGCGACCCTGGGCGGCGCGCTCTTCGGCGGGCAACTCGGGCAGGCACTCGGCTCGCTCGCCGCCGAGGTGCTCTCCGCCGGCGACATCGGGCTGCCGCTCGGCCCGGCCGGCACGGCCGCGCTGATCCCGGCCAACATCCGGGTGTACGGCCAGGGCCTGGAGCTGCCCGAGGACGAGGTCCGGCTGTACGTGGCCCTGCGCGAGGCGGCCCACCAGCGGCTCTTCGAGCACGTGCCGTGGCTGCGCGGGCACGTGCTCAGCGCCGTCGAGACGTACGCCTCGGGCATCCGGGTCAACCGGGAGGCGATCGAGGAGGCGATGGGCCGGGTCGACCCGACCGACCCGGAGTCGATGCAGACGATCGCCCTGGAGGGCATCTTCACCCCGGAGGACACCCCGGCGCAGAAGGCGTCGCTGGCCCGGCTGGAGACCGCGCTCGCCCTGGTGGAGGGCTGGGTCTGCCACGTGGTGGACGACGCCGCCGGTGAGCGCCTGCCCAACGTCGTACGCCTCGGCGAGGCGTTCCGCCGCCGGCGGGCGGCCGGCGGGCCGGCCGAGCAGACGTTCGCCGCGTTGGTCGGGCTGGAGCTGCGGCCGCGTCGGCTGCGCGAGGCGGCCGCCCTGTGGGCGGCGCTGACCGAGCACCGGGGCATCGCCGGCCGGGACGCGGTCTGGGGTCACCCGGACCTGCTCCCCTCGGACGACGACTTCATCGACCCGGTGGCGTTCGCCACGGCACAGCCCGACCTCGACGACGAGCTGGCCAACTTCGACTTCACCGCCCCCGGCGGCCCACAGGAGCAACCCCCGCCCTCCCCCGACTCCCCCGACTCCCCCGAACACCCCTGACCCCCCACCCCCCTGCCCCCGCCCCGCGCTGGTGATCAAGAGGAAAACGTCAGAGTTGATCTCCACGGTGACACAAAGCTCTTGATCACCGTGGGCGGACGGGTGGGGTGGGTGGTCAGGGGCGGGGGTGGGCCGAGAGGAGGGCGCGGGTGGTTTCCCAGCCCTCGACGGCGGGATCCAGGGCGGCCAGGTCGGCCGGGCCGCGCATCCGCCGCCAGGCGGCGGTGACGGCCACGTCGCCGGGACGCGGGGCGGCCCGGCGCACCTCGGCCGGGTGCGCGGCGTCCAGGTCGACCTCGGGCAGCCACCCCGGCACGGGCAGCCGGGACGCGACGCCGAGCAGGCCGGTGCCGGAGCCCTCGACCGGGGCGAGGGCCACCGGCCGGGTGGTCAGCGGGCGGAGCAGCTTGCCGACGGTCAGGCCGGGCAGGTCCGGGGCGTCGGCGGCGACGACGGCAGCCTCGTCGTACCCGGCTCCGGTCAGCGCGGTGAGGACGGCGGTGCCGGTGGCGGCGGACACCTCGTGCACGGCCATGCCGGGCCAGACGACGGACTCGGCCAGGGTGCGGTCGGCCGGGACGGCCGCGATCGCGGTCTCCACCTCCTGGAGGGTGGCGAGCAGGTCCACCACGTCCTCGGCGAGCGCGGCCCGCCAGACCGCCGGGTCGATCCCCGGGGGCGTCCACGCCACCGGGCCGAGCAACGCCACCACCACACGTCGGGCCACGCGCCGACCCTAGACGAGTCCGGTGCCGAGGCCCGACCCCCGGCCCCGCCCACCTCCTCCCCACTCGCCGATCTTGCACTTTCGTCCCCCCGGAAGTCCGTTTCACGCCTTTCGCCGGGGCCCCAACTGTAAGATCGGCGCGAGCTGGGGTGGGGTCAGTCGCCCAGGGGGGCGCCGGAGGCCGCGGCGACGCCCTCCAGGTAACCACGGGCGCGCTCGGCCTTCGGGTAGCGCCCGACCAGTGCCCAGAACCGGGCGTTGTGGCTGGGCACGATGAGGTGGGCCAGCTCGTGCAGCAGCACGTAGTCGATCACCCAGTCGGGCATGTCCTGGATGCGGTGCGAGATGCGGATGGTGCGGTCGGCTGGGGTGCAGGAGCCCCACCGGCCGTTCTGGTTGGTCACCCAGCGGACGCTCACCGGGACCGCCTGGTCGCCGTACTCGGCGAGGTAGAGGCCGCGCAGCCGGGTGGCGCGGCCGAACAGCTCGTCGTCGGTGCGGATCAGCCGCCCCTCGCGGGCCGCCAACCGGGCCAGCATGCGGTCGACCCACTCGGTCTCCTCGGCCCGGGAGAACTGGTCGGGGATCAGCACCACGACCCGCTCGCCGTCGCGGTAGGCGGACACCGTGCGTCGCCGGCGCTGGCTGCGCCGCACTTCGACGACCGGCTTCCGCGCCCCTGCCATCAGCGGGCCGCGCAGCCTTGGATTGCTGTCACGAAGGAAAGCTAATGGGTACTGACCAGGGGTCCGCAAGAGTCAACCCCACGACACGCGCCCGGAAAGTCATGGTTGGTAACCAGGAGTCCCGAAAAAAATCCTTGCTGACCGTCACGGAGGGGCTCCGTCACGGTTCGTGGTGCCCGCATCGGGGCGGCGCGCGGCTCCTCCCCACGGTATGTGATCACGCCGCCGGCCGCCCGCCCGGGGCCACCTCTCGGGCGATCTGAGTGGGTTCACCCGGCGTGTCCCCGCGAAACTGACTTATCCGACCTAATTCGGCATGCACACTCTCGACGTCGACTTGCTCACAGTGTCGAAGCACAGCTGACATGGAACTACCCGCACCTGGGTAGGGTCCGCGGACCAGCGGTCACGAGGGTGGCCGTGGAGAAGCCCCAGCGCCGGCGCCCCACGTGGCCCGCCGCCGGGCAACCCGCCGGGACCGGATTGACCGGCGGACGAGACGAGGAGGGCACCGTGGCCGACCAGGCCCAGACCTACAACGGTTACTGCGTCAAGTGCAAGGAGAAGCGGGACTTCGAGGGGCACGTCGAGGTCTCGAAGACCGGGATGAACATGGCCAAGGGCAAGTGTCCGGTGTGCGGCACAACAGTGAACCGCATCCTGGGCAAGGCGAAGGTCTGACCCGTTCGGGTCCGGCACGGGGGAGGGCGGCCGTCGGCCGTCCTCCCCCGTCGTTTCCCCCGGCACGGTCGCTCACCGGGCGCGTCCGTGGTGTCGGGTGGCCGACACGGTTACCGGCTGGTTGTGGATAACCCGCCGCTTCCTGTGGACAACCCTGCGTAGGGCGATGCGCACCTGTGGACAACGATCGACGGAAAGCGCGGACTCGGTCACGATTCGTCGTCATGACCCGTGATCCGCTGCCCCGGCCCACCCTGCTGCCCGGCCTGACCCGCCTCTGGCGGGACCGGCACACCCTCCAGCTCGGGCTGGAGCCGGGCCGGGCCGTCCTCGTCGAGGTGGCCAACCCCCGCGCCGTCCGGGTGCTCGACCTGCTCGACGGCACCCGCAGCGAACGCCTCGTCCTCGCGCACGCCGCCGGGGCAGACGTGCCACGGGACGAGGCGCGCGGGCTCGTCGACGCGCTGCGCGCCGCCGGGCTGGTCGTACCCGCGCACACACTGCTCCCCCGCGACCTCGCCGGCCCGGCGCGGCGGCAGCTCACCGCGGAGGCCGGGGCACTGGCCCTCGCCGCGCCCGCGCTGCCCGGCACACCGGCCCAGGTGCTGCGGCGACGCCGGGCCGCACGGGTGCTGGTCACCGGCGGCGGCCGGCTCGGCGCGCCGGTCGCCGTCGCGCTCGCCCAGGCCGGGGTCGGGCACGTGCGCCCGGACCTGACCGGGCCGGTGTGCCCGGCCGACCTGGTCGGCACGGGCCTCGCCGCCGCCGACCTGGGCCGGCCGCTCGCCGCCGCTGTACGCGACGCGGTGGACCGGGTCGCCCCCGGCACCGCCACCCGCCCGCTACGCGGCGGGCGACCCGATCTCGTGCTCCAGTTCGGCCTCGACCGGCCGGCGGCCCTGGTCGCGGCCGGTTTCGCCCAGCGTCGTCAGCCGCACCTGCTGCTCGGCCTCCGCGAGGGGGTGCTCACGGTCGGGCCGCTGGTCCGCCCGCCGATCGGGCCCTGCCTGCGCTGTGTCGACCTGCACCGGACGGACCGGGACCCGGGCTGGCCGGCGCTCGCCGCCCAACTCGCCACCGACACCCCGGACCAGGCCTGCAGCGCGGCGACGCTGCTCGCCGCAGCCGGGTTCGCCGCAGCCGAGGCGCTGGCCCACCTCGACGGCGGCACCCCGGAGACCCTCGGCTGCGCCGTGGAGATCGCCGGGCCGGGCCGGCTGCGCCGGCGGATGTGGCCGCCCCACCCGTCGTGCCGCTGCGCCGGGCCGAACCGGTGAGCGACCCCGGTTCCGGCCGCCCCACCCGCCGCGCCGCCCCACCCGCCGCGCCGCTGCGCCGGGCCCACCCGCCAGCCGACCGCGCGGACCTTCCGGGCGGCGGCGCGGACGACCACGATCCGGGCGCGAGCGACCACGATCCGGGCGCGAGCGACCACGATCCGGGGGCGGGCGGCCCCGGCCCGGCAGCGGAGCAGCCGCGGGGCCGCCGAGTCGGTAACAATGGCCGGGTGACCGACATCCCGCGCCGGGCCGTGTCCCGGACCGCCAAGCTCGCCGCTCTGCCGCTCGGCTTCGCCGGCCGGACCGTCCTCGGCATGGGCAAGCGCGTCACCGGGCTGGCGTCCGACGTGATCTCCGCCGAGATCCAGCAACGCACCGCAGAGCAGCTTTTCAGCGTGCTGGGCCAGCTCAAAGGCGGGGCGATGAAGTTCGGCCAGGCGCTGTCGGTCTTCGAGGCGGCCCTGCCCGAGGAGATCGCCGCCCCCTACCGGCAGGCCCTCACCAAGCTCCAGGAGGCCGCCCCGCCGTTGCCTGCGGCCACCGTGCACAGGGTGCTCGCCGAACAGCTCGGCCCGGCGTGGCGGGAGCGCTTCGTCTCCTTCGACGACACCCCGGCCGCCGCGGCCAGCATCGGTCAGGTGCACCGGGCCGTGTGGCGGGACCCGGACGGTGGCGCGCCCCGGGACGTGGCCGTCAAGATCCAATACCCGGGGGCCGGAGACGCGCTGCTGGCCGACCTCAAGCAGCTCTCCCGGCTGGGCGGCATGTTCCGGGCGATCCAGCCGGGGCTGGACGTCAAGCCGCTCCTGGTCGAGCTGCGGGAACGGATCACCGAGGAGCTGGACTACGAGCTGGAGGCCGAGTCCCAGCGCGCCTTCGCCGCCGCGTACGCCGACGACGACGAGATCTTCATTCCGGCGGTGCTCACGGCCACCCCCCGGGTGCTGGTCACCGAGTGGATCGAGGGCACCCCGCTCGCCGAGATCATCCGCGAGGGCAGCGAGGAGCAGCGCGACGAGGCCGGCCGGCTCATGGCGATCCTGCACCTGTCCGCGCCGGCGCGGGCCGGCCTGCTGCACGCCGACCCGCACCCGGGTAACTTCCGGATCCTGCCCGACGGCCGGCTCGGCGTCATCGACTTCGGCGCGGTGGCCCGGATGCCGGAGGGCACGCCCGAGCCGATCGGCCGGCTGGCCGGGCTGGTGCTGCGCGGCGAGGCGGATGCGGTGGTCGACGGGCTGCGCGAGGAGGGCTTCGTCAGCCCGACCGAGCAGATCGACGCCCAGGCCGTGCTCGACTTCATCCGGCCCATGCTGGACCCGGTGGCCGACGAGGAGTTCCGGTTCACCCGGGCCTGGCTGCGGGCCGAGGCGACCCGGTTGGCCAGCCCGCGCTCGCCCGCGTACCAACTCAGCCGGCAGCTCAACCTGCCACCGTCGTACCTGCTGATCCACCGGGTGACGCTCGGCTCGATCGGGGTGCTGTGCCAACTGGAGGCGAAGGCGCCGTACCGGTCGATCCTGGAGCGCTGGCTGCCGGGCTTCGCCCCGGTGGGCTGACCCGGTTCGACGACGCGGGGCGGGTCGGCCGGTGGGCCGACCCCCCCCGCGGGTGTGGTGTTCGGGTAGCTGTAGCCCAGGTCGCGTGCCGACTGGTTGCGGCTTCTCATCGCGCCGGTACGGGCGGCGGTATCTTAT
>NZ_JBHUVA010000109.1:0-18011 GCF_042670805.1 Micromonospora sp. NPDC057141
ACCCACCCCGACCTCGGCTGCGCCAGCACCCCGGTCGACGACCACCGGTACGTCGACGGCAGACTGCACGTGCCGGGCGGGGGCGTCGTCGGCGGCGGCGGGGTGGTGGGGTTGGTTCCGCCGTCGACGCGGACGAGCTGCCACTGCTGGTTGCTGCCGTTCCAGTCGTCGTACTGCACGATGTTTCCGCCGTCGGCGGTCGACGCGCCCTGCACCTCGACCACCTTGTTGCTGTTCCGGTTGATCAACCGGACGTAGCCGCTGTCGGAGTCGGCCAACCGGAACTGCTGATTGGTCCCGTTGCCGTCGGTCCACTGCACGATGCTGGCGCCGTTGGCGGTGGAGAAGTTGTAGACGTCCAGCACCTTGCCGGACAGCCGCGACTTCAGCCGGTAGTAGCCGCCACCGGAGTCCACGAACTGCCACTGCTGCTGGTTGCCGTTGTTACGCGTCCACTGGGTGATCCGCGCCCCGTCGTTCGTGGCCAGGTTGTAGACGTCCAGGGCCTTGCCGCTGTTGCGGTTGACCAGCACGTACCACGCGTTCGTGTCGACCGTCGCCGCGGCGGCGGGCGACGACACCACGGCCGCGGCGGCGACCCCGAGCACCACCGCCGACACGCCGGCGGCGACGACCCGCGGCAACCACCCGCGCCGCCGCACTGGCGGCGGTGCGATCGATGGCGATCTACCAAAGGCAGACATGATCCTCCTCCATGACAAGAGCCGAACGGTCTCCCGAATGGGCGCAGCGCGACGGACGGCCGCACGCTTCGTGATGTGAGCGCTAACATGACGTACGCAGGCCTGGCGCACGCCCGATCCAGGACCAACGAGTTGGGCTTGCCCGGTAGCCGCAGGCGTCGTCGTCCTTGACCATCGACTGTGAGCGATAACACGCCGTTCGTCAAGTCGTAATCTTCGATCCCTGGGCCGAGGGCCGGGCCCTGCAGCAGGCGACCCGGACCGGGCGGCGGGACTCATCTTGATCGACTTCACGTCGGCGACATGGCGGTATCCCATCGCCCGGATACCCCTGCCTCCCCGGCATGAGGCCGCTCACCCCGGCGCGCCACGCACCGCCGATGCGGCAGCTCACCGGGCGACCCGCTAGCGTCGGGGCGTGACCCACGCTGCTCCCGTGTCCCCCGTCGACCGCGCCGGCCTGCGCCAGCGGATCGACAAGGCCCTCGCCGAGTTCCTGGCCGGCCAGCGCACCTGGCTGACGGCCGCAGACGAGGCCCTGGTGCCGGTGGCCGAGGCGATCGAGGCGTTCGTGCTGGGCGGCGGCAAGCGGCTGCGCCCCGCGTTCGCGTACTGGGGGTTCCGGGGGGCGGGTGGCGGCGACGCCGACCAGGTGGTGACCGCCCTGGCCGCGCTGGAGCTCGTGCAGGCCAGCGCGCTGATCCACGACGACCTGATGGACCGTTCGGACACCCGGCGCGGCAAGCCGGCGGTGCACCGGCGGTTCGCCGCCCGACACCGGAGGGCCGGTTGGGGCGGCGACGCCGACGGCTTCGGCGACGCGGCGGCGATCCTGCTCGGCGACCTCTGCCTCGTCTGGTCCGACGAACTGCTGCACTCCGCCGGGCTGGACCCGCATGTCGTCGCCCGGGCCCGGCCCGTCTTCGACGAGATGCGCACGGAGGTCACCGTCGGGCAGTACCTCGACGTGCTCACGCAGGCCACCGGCGACACGTCGGTGGAGCGCGCGGGCAAGGTCGCCCGGTACAAGTCGGCCAAGTACACCGTCGAGCGTCCGCTGCTGCTGGGCGCGGCGCTGGCCGACGCGCCCGCCCACGTGCGGGCGGCCTACTCGGCGTACGGGCTGCCGCTGGGCGAGGCGTTCCAGCTCCGCGACGACGTGCTGGGGGTCTTCGGCGACCCGGCGCAGACCGGCAAGCCGGCCGGCGACGACCTGCGCGAGGGCAAGCGGACGTACCTCGTGGCGGCGGCCGTGGCGGCGAGCGACGACGCGGGCCGCGCGCTGCTGCTGGACCGGCTCGGCGACCCGGAGCTGGACGCCGCCGGGGTGACCCGGCTGCGCGAGCTGATCACCTCGACCGGCGCGCTGGCCCGCACCGAGGAGCGGATCGCGGCGCTGACCGAGACGGCGCTCGCCGCGCTGTCGGCCGTCGACCTGGAGACCGAGGCCCGGCAGGCGCTGGTGGACCTGGCCATCGCCGCCACCCGCCGCACCGACTGACCCCGCCGCCCGTCAGCGGCCGAGGAGGTCCGCAGCCGGCAGTGGTCAGAAGCCGAGGGCCTGGGCGCGGCGCTTGACCTCGCGGGCGTGGTCGCCGCCGAGCGTGGCCGCCGGGGTGCCCCCGGAGAGGGTTTCGTCGGGCTCGTAGAGCCAGCGCAGCGCCGCCTCGTCGTCGTAGCCGGCGTCGGCGAGCAGGGTGAGCACTCCGGGCAGGTGCTTGAGCACGGTGTGGTTGGCCACCAGGTCGGCGGGGACGCGCCGCACGCCGTCGCGGCGCACGGCGAGCAGCTCGCGGTCCCGGATCATCTGGTGGACCTTGCTGATCGACAGGTCGAGGCGCTCGGCGACGTCCGGCAGGGCCAGCCAGCCGGTCGGATCGGTCGGGCCGGCGAGGTCGGCGCCGGAGGCGGCCTGGCCGGAGGGTACGGAGTCGGTCACCCGATCACCCTGCCACGCCCCCGCCCGGGCGCAGCGCGCGGCACCCCCCTCGACCCCGCGGGCGAAGGGCCGGCGGGTGGCTCCGGGGCCGGCCACGCGCGCGGCGTGGCGGGTGCATCGCCATCCGGCTGTAGCATCCGATGCAACCTCCACCCTCCGGAGACATAGACTGCCTGCCGATGGACACACAGGTCGCCGACACGTTGCTGGGCTCGCTGCTCGACGGGCGCTACCGCATTCGCGGTCGCGTGGCCCGTGGTGGCATGGCGACCGTGTACACCGCCACCGACGAGCGCCTGGAGCGCACCGTCGCAGTCAAGATCATTCACCCGACCCAGGCCCCCGAGTCGCGGGCCCGGCTGGCCGGGTTCCTGGCGCGCTTCACCGACGAGGCGAAGACCATCGCCCGGCTGACCCACCCGAACGTGGTGGCGGTCTACGACCAGGGCACCCACGGCGGCCTGCCGTACCTGGTGATGGAGTACGTGCGCGGCCGGACCCTACGCGACGTGCTCGCCGAGCGGCGCCGGCTCAACCCCGACGAGGCGCTGGCGATCATGGAGCAGATGCTCGCCGCGGTCGCCGCCGCGCACCGCGCCGGCATGGTGCACCGCGACGTCAAGCCGGAGAACGTGCTGGTCGCCGAGGCGCCCACCGGCGGCGTGGCCAACCTGGTCGACAGCGTCGTCAAGGTCGCCGACTTCGGGCTGGCCCGGGCAGTGGAGGCCAGCGCCGAGGAGGAGCCGGGCAACCAGCTCATGGCCACCGTGGCGTACGTGGCCCCGGAGCTGGTCAGCGACGGCCGCTCCGACACCCGCACCGACGTGTACTCGGCCGGCATCGTGCTGTTCGAGATGCTCACCGGCCGGGTCCCCTACGACGGCGACCGCCCGGTGGACGTCGCCTGGCAGCACGTCGACCGGGACGTGCCGGCCCCGTCGACGCTGGTGCCCGGCCTGCCCCGGGTGCTCGACGACCTGGTCGCCCGGGCCACCCGCCGCGACCCGGGCGCGCGCCCCACCGACGCCGGCGCCCTGCTGGCCGAGGTGCAGGTGGCCCGCGACGACCTGGGCAACGCGAACACGCACACGGCCGTGCTGCGCCCGGTGGCCGACGAGACCAGCGCGATGGCGCAGCCGACCATGGCGGTGGCGGCGGTCCGGCCGGCGCAGCGCCCCGCCTGGGCGCGGCTGCCCGAGGCCGAGCCGCAGCGCCCGCACCGGCGTCGGGCCGCCCCGCAGGCCGAGGGGCCGATGGCGGGGCTCGCCGCGCTGCGTACCCGGATCATGGGCGACCCGCGCAGCCGCAAGAGCGTCCTGGCGGCCGTGGTGGTCCTCGGCCTGGTCGCCGCGATCACCGGCTGGTGGTTCGGGATGGGCCGGTACACGGTGGCCCCGGAGCTGGTCGGCCTCGACAAGGTCGCGGCGGAGGGGCAGGCGAGCCGGGGCGGGTTCGTGCTGCGCTTCGCCGAGCCCCGCTACGACGAGAAGGTCCCCCGCGACGCCGTGCTGGCGCAGGATCCGGCCTCGGCGGCCCGGATCGTCAAGGGCGGCACGATCACCCTCACCCTGTCCCGGGGCCCGGAACGGCTCCCCGTGCCCGACGTGGTCGGCAAGGACTTCGAGCTGGCCGAGGCCGACCTGCTCAACGCCGAACTGGTGGTGGCCAAGGGCGGCTCCCGCTACGACGACAACCTGCCCGAGGGCGTGGTGGTGGCCACCGACCCGAAGGTCGGCACCGAGGTGAAGCCCGGTGCGAAGGTCACCGTCATCCTCAGCAAGGGCAAGGCCCCGATCTCGGTGCCCAACCTGGTCGGCAAGAACCTCGCCGAGGCCCGCACCGCCCTGGCCCAGCTCGGCCTGGTGCCGGTGGAGACGTACAAGAAGTCGGACAAGCCGCGCGACGAGATCCTCGGGCAGAGCCCCGCCAACGGCACCGGCGTGGAGAAGGGCGCCCAGGTCAAGCTCGACGTCAGCGAGGGGCCGCCGCAGGTCGTCGTACCCCGGGTGGTCGACCTGCCCTGCCAGCAGGCCAAGCAGCAACTGGAGGGCCAGGGCCTACCGGTGAACGTGCAGTTCAACCCCAACGGCACCGTCCGGGTCCAGAACCCGGGAGAGAACACGCCGGTGCCGCCGGGCACCCCCGTCACGATCGTCTGCCTGTGAACGCGTCCGCACCCGAACTCCGCCGCCCGGTCGGCTCGCACACCCCGGCCTCGGGTGGACTGGCGAAAGCCGCCCTGCCGTACGTCGACGCCGCCGCCTCCGAGGTCGTCCAGGTCTACGTGTCCAACTCCCGGGGCTGGGCGCTGCCGGCGGGCGACCCGGCCCAGGACGCGCTGTTCCGCGACGGCTGCGCCGCGCGCGGGGTGCCCGTGTTCATCCACGCGTCCCTGCTGGTCAACCTGGGCTCGCCCACCCCGGCCACGGTCGAACGGTCGGCGCAGACCCTGGCGCACGCGCTGCGCCGGGGCCGGGCGATCGGCGCCCGGGGCGTGGTCTTCCACGCCGGCAGCGCGGTCGACGCCGGGCACGCCGACGCGGCCATGCGCCAGGTGCGCGAAACGCTGCTGCCGCTGCTCGACGAGACGATGGCGGAGGGCGGCCCGCTGCTGCTGGTGGAGCCGAGCGCGGGCGGCGGTCGGTCGCTGGCCTCCCGGGTGGAGCACCTCGGCCCCTACCTGGACGCGGTGGACCGTCACCCCGGCCTCGGCGTCTGCTTCGACACCTGCCACGCGTGGGCCGCCGGGCACGACCTGGCCGCCGAGGGCGGGATGACGGCCTGCCTGGACACGCTGGTGGCCACGGTGGGGCTCGACCGGCTGCGGCTGGTGCACGCCAACGACTCGAAGGACCTGTGCGGCTCGACCCGGGACCGACACGAGAACATCGGCAAGGGCAGCATCGGCGAGCCGGCGTTCGCCGAGCTGATGACCCACCCCGCCACGGCGGGCGTCCCGATCGTGGTGGAGACCCCGACGGAGAAGCACGAGGGCCACGCCGCCGACATCGCCACCCTCACCCGCCTACACCCCTGACCGGCGGGTCGACGGGTCAGCGGCGCAGGAGGGCCGCCAGGACGGCGGCGGCGCGGTCGATCGCGTCGTCGTCGACGTCGAAGTGGGTGACCAGGCGGGCGAGGCGCGGGCCGAGCACCGAGATCAGCACGCCTTCGGCCCGGGCGGCAGCGGCCAGGCCCCGCGCGTCCAGCTCGGTCTTGGTCAGGTCGAGCGGGACCAGGTTCGTGCGCACCGGCGAGGCGAGCACCCCGAACGGGGCGACGGCCTCCGCCAGGCGGGCGGCCTTCGCGTGGTCGTCGGCGAGCCGGTCGACGTGGTGGGCGAGGGCGTACCGGCCGGCGGCGGCGAGCACGCCGGCCTGACGCATCCCGCCGCCCATCCGCTTGCGGATCGTCCGGGCCCGCCCGATCCGCTCCGCGCTGCCCACCACGAGCGAGCCGACCGGCGCGCCGAGGCCCTTGGACAGGCAGACGGACAGGGTGTCGAACAGCCCGCCGTATTCCGCCAGGGGCACCCGGTCGGCCACGTGGGCGTGCCAGATCCGGGCCCCGTCGCAGTGCAGGGCGAGCCCGTCGGCGTCGGCGACCCGGCGCAGCTCGCGCAGCGTGGCCAGGGGGATCACCCCGCCGCCGCCCCGGTTGTGGGTCTGCTCCACGGCGATCGCCCGCGTCGGCACCGCGAAGTAGCCGTCCGGCCGGACCATCCCGGCGACCACGTCGGGGTCGAGGCCCGCGCCGGCCGCCGGCCACGTCCGCGACGAGATCCCGCCGTACGCCGCCGCCGCGCCGATCTCGTACGTCACCACGTGCGCGTCGGCGTCGCAGAGCAACTCGTCGCCCGGCGGCACCACCAGTTGCAGGGCGATCTGGTTGGCCATCGAACCCGTCGGGGCGAACAGCGCCGCCTCGTGCCCGAACAGCGCGGCGACCTCGGCCTCGAGGGCGTTGACCGTCGGGTCCTCGCCATAGACGTCGTCGCCGACCTCGGCGGCGGACATCGCCGCCCGCATCCCGGCGGTGGGCCGGGTCACGGTGTCCGACCGCAGGTCGACGACCAGCCCTTCGCTCGCGCCCGCCGGTCCGTCAGCCACCGTGCCCCCTTCGGCCACCGACTGCGGGGCTCGCAAGCTCAGCCACGGAGCATCTCCGCCACGAGGAACGCCAGCTCCAACGACTGCTGGGTGTTCAGCCGCGGGTCGCAGGCGGTCTCGTACCGGTCGGGCAGGTCCAGGTCCTCGATGCCCTGCGCGCCCCCGAGGCACTCGGTGACGTCCTCGCCGGTCAGCTCGACGTGCAGGCCGCCCGGGTGGGTCTCCAGGCCCCGGTGCACCTCGAAGTAGCCGAGCACCTCGTCGACGATCCGGTCGAAGTGCCGCGTCTTGTAGCCGTTGGACGACTCGTGGGTGTTGCCGTGCATCGGGTCGCACTGCCAGACCACCTTGGCACCGGCGGCGGTGACCTTCGCCACGATCGGCGGCAGGGTGTCGCGGACCTTGTGGTTGCCCATCCGACTGATCAGCGTGAGCCGGCCGGGGACGTTCTCCGGGTTGAGCTTCTCGCAGAGCTCGATCGCCTCGTCGGGAGTGGTGGTCGGGCCGAGCTTCACGCCGATCGGGTTGGCGATGCGGGAGATGAAGTCGATGTGCGCCCCGTCGATCTGCCGGGTGCGCTCGCCGATCCACAGGAAGTGCCCGGACAGCCCGTACGCCCGGGTGCCGGAGACCCGGGTGAGCGCCCGGTCGTACTCCAACGCCAGGGCCTCGTGGGAGCAGTAGAGGGTGACCGTACGCAGCGCGTCGTCCTCGGTCATCCCGCAGGCCCGGATGAAGGCGATGGCCCGGTCGATCTCCCGGGCGATCGCCTCGTAGCGCTCGCCCGCCGGGGAGCTCTTGACGAAGCCCTTGTTCCAGTCGTGCACCGCGTGCAGGTCGGCCAGCCCGCCGGCCAGGTACGCCCGGAGCATGTTCATCGCGGCGGCCGAGTTCGCGTACGCCCGGATCATGCGCTGCGGGTCGGCGACCCGCGCCTCCGGCGTGGCCTCCAGCGAGTTGATCAGGTCGCCGCGGTAGGCCGGCAGCCCGCGGGCGTCGGTCGGCAGCGACCGGGGCTTGGTGTACTGCCCGGCGACCCGGGCGACCTTGACCACCGGCAGGGACGCGCCGTAGGTGAGCACGATCGCCATCTGGAGCAGGGTGCGGGCGTTGGCCAGCAGGTGACTCTCGGTGTTGTCGGCGAAGGTCTCGGCGCAGTCGCCGCCCTGGAGCAGGAACGCCTTGCCCTCGCAGACCAGGGCGAGCTTGCGCCGCAACTGGTCGACCTCGTACGGCGCGACGACCGACGGCACGGTGTCGAGCACCTTGCATACCTCGGCGGCCTGGGCCTGGTCCGGCCACGGCGGGACCTGCGCGCGGGGGAGGTCCCGCCAGCGGTCCAGGCCGAGGGCGGCGTCCTCGGCGGAATCGACGGTCGGGCGGCTGGTCTGCAGGCCGGGGCTGCCCACGGCGGGATGGCTCAGCTGATGCCACTCATGGCGCATGACGGAAAGCGTACGGCGACCGCCGCAGCCACCGACGGGCGAGGGGGACGGTTTCCGGCAGTTGGAAGATCACCGCCGGCCCGGAGCGTGGTCAGGGGGTGACCGACGGCTCCGGGGTGTTCCCGCCCGGCGCCTCGCGCGCGACGCACCAGTCGGCGCCACTGCGGGTGACGGTGAACAGCAGCGGCCGGGTGGCCTTGCGGGAGCCGGCGGTCACGGTGATCTCCGTGCTGACCTCCTGCCCGCCGGCACCGGCGCGGACGTCGGTGATCGTCGCCCCGGACACGGTGAAGTGGTCGGCGAAGTCGCCGTTCGGGCCGGTCGCGGCGGCGTCGAAGCCCTCCTGGGCGGGGGCGCAGAGCTGGCCGCGCCCGGCGGCCACGTCCTTGGCGATCATCGCGTCGAGGTACGCCTGCACCCGCTCCCGGGACTTCGCGGCGGCCTCCTCGGCGGGGGCCCGACCGGGCTGCTCGGCGGGCTCCTCGTCGTCGCTGCCGCAGCCGAGCAGGGCGAACGGGATGATCGCGAGTGTCGCGACCAGCGCCGCCCTGGTGGCCGCCCTGGTGTTCGTCACGTCCATCCGTCCCTCCTCTCGGCCCCGGCACCGGGACCCGCCGATGGGCGAGTCTGACACATCACCCCCGCGCCGCGCCCACACCGGGCCGGGGCATGCCGCACCGCGCCGGGCCGAGCGTCGGGCCCGGGAACCGCACGAGCGGCGACTCCCGGGCCCGGCGTGTTTGCAGGGGACCCTTGCTATACAGAATGCGTTAACAGGGGGCCCTTCCTTGCCTCAGCCGAGGCCGCCGCGGATCGCGCCGATCAGCTCGCCGTTGGTGGTGTCGCCGGAGAGCTCCCAGAAGAAGGCGCCGCCGAGACCCTGGTTCTTCGCGTACGTCATCTTGCCGCCGATGGTCGACGGGGTGTCGTAGCTCCACCAGTTGCTGCCGCACTTGGCGTACGCGGTGCCGCCGACCGTGCCCGTGGCCGGGCAGGTGTTCTTGAGCACCTTGTAGTCCTCGATGCCGGCCTCGTAGGTGCCCGGGGCCGCCCCGGTGGCGGTGCCACCCGGCGCGGACTGGGTGACCCCGGTCCAGCCCCGGCCGTAGAAGCCGATGCCGAGCAGCAGCTTGTCGGCCGGGACGCCCTTGCCCTTGAGCTTCTGGATCGCGGCGTCGGAGTTGAAGCCCGCCTGCGGGATGCCGTCGTAGGAGTAGAGCGGGGAGTGCGGGGCGGTGGGGCCCTGCGCGTTGAAGGCGCCGAAGTAGTCGTACGTCATCGGCATGATCCAGTTGAGCTGGCCGGCCGCCCCGGCGTAGTCGGTGGCGTCGATCTTGCCGCCGTTGCTGCCGTCGGCGGTGATCGCGGCGGTGACCAGCGCCGACGAGCCGAACTTCGACCGCAGCGCGGAGACCACGCTCTTGAACGCGTTCGGCCCGCTGGTGTCGCAGGTGAGGCCGCAGGCGTTCGGGTACTCCCAGTCGACGTCGATGCCGTCGAAGACATCGGCCCAGCGCGGGTCCTCGACCAGGTTGTAGCAGCTCTCGGCGAACGCGGTCGGGTTCTGCGCCGCCTGGGTGAAGCCGCCCGACCAGGTCCAGCCGCCGAAGGACCAGATGACCTTGAGGTTCGGGTACATCTTCTTCAGCTTGCGCAGCTGGTTGAAGCTGCCGCGCAGCGGCTGGTCCCAGGTGTCCGCGACGCCGTCGACGCTGTCGGCCGCGGTGTACGCCTTCTCGTAGTCGGCGTAGCTGTCGCCGATGGTGCAGCGACCGCCGGTGGTGTTGCCGAAGGCGTACAGGATGTGGGTCAGCTTCGCGGCGGAGCCGCTGGTGTGGATGTTCTTGACGTGGTAGTTGCGGCCGTAGACGCCCCACTCGGCGAAGTATCCGACGACCTTCTTGCCGCCGGTGGGCGGGGGCGTGGTCGGCGGCGGCGTGGTGGGCGGGGCGGTCGTGGGGGGCGCGGTGGTGGGCGGGGCTGTGGTGGGCGGTGGGGCGCTCGTGGTCGGGGTGGTGCCCCCGCCGCACGGCGCGCCGTTGATGGTGCAGTTCAGCGGCGCCCGGTAGGCCCCGGTGCCGTTGTAGCCCCAGCTGAAGGTCGTCCCGGGGGCGAGCGGGCCGGCCCAGCTCTTCTTCACCGCGACGTAGTGGTTGCCGCTGCTGGTGACGTCGGCGTCCCAGAAGGTGCTGATGGTGGTGCCGGCGGGCAGGTCGAACTCGATGCGCCAGGTGCTGACGCTGGCGGCGGAGCCGTTGGTGACGGTAACCCGCGTCTCGTGGCCGGTCCCCCAGTCCTGCGCCTTGGCGAACGTGGTGGTCACACTCCCGGCGCCGAACGCCGAGGTCACCGGGACCGCCGCGACGGTCACCGCGACCACGGCACCGGCCCAGAGGGCCCGGCGGAGCGATCTCTTCATGTGGCGGCTCCCCAAACAGTTAGGAAACTTTCCAAAAGGATGGTGAGACGCTACTCACGCCGTCATCAGTTCGTCAAGATGCACGTGCGTCGATCAGCAAAAGGCGACGCGCTGGTCGAGCCCTGACCGCGTCGAGCCCTGACCGGGTCGAGCCCGGCCGGCCGGGTCGCGCTCGCTTGATCGACTCCGGATGGCGCTCGCTTGATCGACTCCGGGTCGCCGGCATGGCGGGGTCCGCGCCGCCCGGATGCCCCCATGTCGCCGACCTGGAGTGGATCACTCGACCGACCGTCAGAGGCATGGACGCGAACGGGCCCGGGGCGGCGGAAGCCGCCCCGGGCCCAGCGGGGTCGATCAGGGACGGGTGACTCGCCGGGTCAGCCGGCGGCGCAGCAGGTCAGCCGGCGGCGGAGCGGAACACCGGGTAGTAGCCGCCGGACTGGCCGGCCGCCGTCGGGTGGTACGAGACGCCGATGTTGGCGAAGTTGAGCGCGTGCAGCCACTTCTCGCCGTAGCTGCACAGTTGGTGCCCGACGAAGATGGACCGGACATCGGCGAACGTGAAGCCGGCCGAGGTCGCGGCGCTGCGGGTGATGTCGTCCACCAGGTTGATGCCCTCGTTGATCTTCGCGTGGGAGGCCGCGCTCAGGCCGATGCAGACGGTGCCGAGCTGGTAGAAGACCGGGTAGCCGACCACCACGACCCGCGCCGATGGCGCCTTGGCCTTGATTCCGCTGTAGACCTTGGCGAGCTTCCCGGACAGCTCGGCGCGAGCCTTGTCCTCGGCGGCCTGCACGGCGGCCACGCACTGACTCTCGCCATAGAGCACGCAGGTGGTCATGATGTTGACGAAGCCGACGTCGTTGCCGCCGATGGTGACGCTGACCAGCGTGGTGGTCGACGACAGCGCGGAGAGCTGGTTGTTGATCACGTCCGTGGTGGTCGCCCCGGAACAGGCCACCGACTTGTACGACGCGGGCTTGATGTTGGTGTTGTACAGCGCCGGATACGCGTTGGTGCTGCGCTTGCAGGAACCGCTCTCCGAGGTGTAGCTGCCGGCGCCGACGCCGGAGGCGTACGAGTCGCCGAGGGCGACGTAGCGGTCGGTGGCCGCCGCCTGGGCGGGGACGGCCAGCGTGAGCGTGGCGCCGATGGACGCCGCGAGGCTCACGGCGAGGGTAACGAGACGGGATCTCCGCACGTCGCACTCCTGGGGGTGGGAAGTGGTGGTGAGAGATAGATATCACCAAGTGCAGGGTAAATGGAAGATCACCGATGCCTAACAGGGGTGCACCGGTAGGGGTCGAGTGCAAGGAAGGGTCCCTTGTTAACGCCTGGGGTAGAGAAGGGCACCCCCCTCACCCGCACGCCCGGCACGCACGGCACGCACGCACGGCAGGGCACGGCATGCACGCACGGCAGGGCACGGCACGCATGCGCGGCACGCGTGAATGTCCACAAGGGGCGGAGATCGGCCCGTTCGTCGGCGTGTGCGGCGGGGCACCCGCCGGGCGCGTACCCGAAGATCGTCTCCTGGTTCGCCAACACCCACAGGAGACACCTCAGTGATCAACAAGTACGCCGGGCGTTGCGCCACCTGCCATGCCCCGGTGGAGGCCGGCGCCGGCCAGCGCGCCAGCGTCAGCGGAATCTGGAGCACGTACCACAACGGGTGTGTCCCGGCCCGGGTCGCGCCGCCGGTGGGACGCCACGGCGGCTGGCACGACCTGCCGGTCGTCGGCTTCGACCTGGAGGGCACGCTGCCCGAGCCGATGGAAACCCGGATCGTCTCCGCGGCACTGGTGCACTCCGACGGCACGACGCGGGAGTGGCTCGTCGACCCGGGCGTGCCGATCCCCGCCGACGCGACGGCCCGGCACCGCATCACCGACGAGATGGTGCGCGCCGGCGGCCGGCCGGCCCGGGAGGCGCTCGCGGAGCTGGGCACGGCCATCGCCAAGCTGATCGCCGACTCCACGCCGCTGGTGGCCTTCTGCGCCCCGTACGACGTGACGGCGCTGCACACCGAGCTGGCCCGGCACGGCCTGCCCGCCATCGACTGGGACCGGGCCGTCGTCATCGACCCGTCAGTGCTGCACCAGCAGGTCGAACCCCGCTGGTACGGCCGCCGGCAGCTGGGCGACCTGTGCCGGTACTACGAGGTCACGCTGGACAACGCCCACGACGCGGCCAGCGACGCGCGGGCGGCAGCCGAGCTGGCCCGGTCGATCGCGGCCCGGCACGAGCGCATCGCGCGGCTGCGGCCGGACGCCCTGCACCAGGCTCAGGTCGGCTGGCACGCCGAGCAGGCCCGGGGTCTCCAGCTCTCCTTCGACCGGCGGGGCATCGACAAGACGGTCAGCACGCAGTGGCCCCTGGAGGCGGCACCACGCCGCTGAGCCGGCCGGGCGCGGGCCTTCGGGCCGGCGGTGGCAACGGTGACCATGCCCGGACCGTACTCCGTGGGGGTGCGCAGGGGGCGCGACGGTGCGGGTGGCGGCTAGGCTGCGCCGTGTGCAGTTGGTGAGCGCGGACGACATCACGGCGGCGCAGCGGCGGATCGGCGGGCGGGTGGTCCGCACGCCGCTGCTGGCCTGCCCGCCCATCGGCGACGAGTACGGCCTCGACCTGTGGGTCAAGGCCGAGAACCTGCAACACACCGGCAGCTTCAAGGCGCGCGGCGTGCTCAACGCGCTGCTCGCGCTCACCGAACGGGCCGGTCGGCCGGCCGGCCTGGCCGCCTTCTCGGCGGGCAACCACGCGATGGCCGTGGCGTACGCCGGTCAGGCGTACGCCCTGCCCACCGTGGTCTGCATGCCGCCGCACGCGGTGCCGACGAAGATCGAGGCGGTCCGCCGGTACGGCGGGGAGGTCGTACTCACCGACGACCTGCTCGGCACCTGCGAGGCCCTTGCGACGCAACGGGGGTACCACCTGTTGCCGCCGTTCGACGACTTGGACGTCATCGCCGGCCAGGCCACCATCGGCCGGGAGATCGTGGCCGACGGACCGCCGCCGGGGCTGGTCCTGGTGCCGGTGGGCGGCGGTGGGCTGATCAGCGGGGTGGCCGCGGCGGTGCGGGCGGCGGCGCCGGCCGCGCGGATCGTCGGGGTGGAGCCGGCCACCGCCAACGCCGTCGGCCATGCCCTGCGCACCGGGGGCGCGGCCCCGGCGACGCCGCCGCGGTCGATGGCGGACGGGCTGGCCGCGCCCTTCGCCGGCCGGCACACCCTGGCCCACATCCGGGCCCTGGTGGACGACATGGTGGAGGTCGCCGAGGACGCGATCTGGGGCGCCTGGTGGGAGCTGCTGGACGCGACGAAGCTCCTGGTCGAGCCGTCCGCCGCTGTCACCTACGCCGCGCTGCGCACCGGTCTGGTCACCGCCGCGCCGGGCACCCGGGTGGTGCTGGTGCTCAGCGGCGGCAACGTCTCGCCGACGGCGCTGGCCACCCTGCGCTGACCCTCCGTTCACACCCGGCGGCGGCCGGCGAAGCCGCATTCGACGCGGTGGTACCAACGCACGTCGGAGTCGCCCTCCAGCCAGCACCACAGCACCGGGCGGCCGGCCCGCTCGCCGGGGAAGTCCAGCAGCACCGGGGCGATGCCCTTGACCTGGATGTCGTGCTCGTGCAGCTCGTCCACGACCCCGTGCAGCCGGGCCTCCAGGCTCTTGACCTCGGCGAGGCCGCCGAGCGGACTCAGCCCGCCGTCGGCGAGGTCGGCGCGCAGCTCGGCGAGGTCGGCGCGGAGCCGGATCAGCTCGTCGATGCGCGGTTGCAGGGTGGCCACGAGGTAGCGCGCCTGGGCGAGGGTGAACACCGCGCCAGTATGGGGCACAGGTCTCGTCTCCCGCAGGGGTGTCGGTCCCGACCAACCTACGACGGAAGCCCGGGAGCCCTGCGGCGCGCGACCATCTAGGCAGGACCCTCACGGGTGACCTCGTCGGCCAGGACTCGGATGCGTGCGAGGAGCTGAGCGGGATCGACGGCCAGGTCGAGCGTGTGACAGACGATCTCGACCTCGGCGTTACGGACGACATGCCGCGCCGGCGGGTGCTCACCGAAGGCGTAGACCAGATGCCCGCGACTCAACCCGTAGGCGACGCAGTAGGCGAGCATCTGGTAGGCGTCCTCACGGGCCGTGTCGGCCTTGTACTTGGCATCCACCACCGCACCCACCTCGGCCCGGCCACGCTGCCACACGATGTCCGGTCGCAGTTCCAGGCGGCGCCGGTCGTCCAGGTGGTGACGTGCCTGGAAGGTGACCGTGCCGCCAAACCTGGACTCGATCGCCGCGCGGAGCGCGACCGAGAGGAAATTCTCGTACACCCGCCACATGTCGAGCAGGAAGCCGTTGGCCAGGACGCCGCCCCGGCCCGCCTCGATGGAGGCGTCGGCGAGCACCGACTCGGCGAGCCGAAGCGCGACGACGAGCCGCTCGTTGAGCCGGGTCCGGCGCCACTGCGGCGCGGGCTCCCCGGTGCGCAGCCGGGTGACGCCGGCCAGCCGCGCGGCGAGGTGTCGCCGCATCCGCCGGGACACGGCGTCGACCCCGGGTACGCGCAGCATCCGGTCGATCGCGGTGGCGAGGATCCGGTTCTCCGGGATGTCGACGGTGTACTCGTCGTGGCGGATCTCCAGCGGCAGGGGCAGGCCCGCCCGCCGTCCCAGTTGCGCGGTCTCACATCACGCTGACCTTTCGGACGTGGCGATCGGCGATCACGACAGCCTACGGTCGGTGGCGTGAGCGAGCTACGGGTGCTGGGCGTGGACGCCTGCAAGGAGGGCTGGGTGGTGATCGAACCACAGTCGGGCCCGCCGCAACCGCTAGCGGGACAAACCGCCGCTCAGCTCTGTGTTGGGTTCAGCCAGCTGTCCAGGTCGTAGGCGAGGGCGCAGTATTCGTCGCCGCGATCAGCGATGGGCTCGTACAGCTCGCCGTCATTGCCCAGCTTCATCGTCAGTTCAGTCACGAAACTCGCTGCCATGCCGGAGATCAGTTGACCGCCGGCACGCTGCAACGGAGGACCTCGCCTTCGCCGGAACCTCCGGGTCAGGCACCTCACTGTTCGAACCCACCGGTGGTGGTCTCCTCGCTCGCCCTCAGCTCAACGTTTCAAGAGTAAATCTTGCCTCTCATAATCTTGGCACAGAGGGGTTGGTTGCCCGCCGCTTCATCGGCGCAGGACAACTCATCACCGCCGGCGAGGTGAACATGGGTGCCCGCCATTAGTAGATCTTGGTAGATTTCGGCCCCTCTGGGGGCCGTTTCGTACCAAGATCGCTGAGCTACCGAGCTTCTTGGGGCGGTCACCGTGCGACGGCCTGGTGCTGTCGGCTTCGCCGCGCCGGTAGCACAAACGGGGCAGCTCTGTAGGAGCCACAGGAGGGTAGGCCGACCCGGCGGAGGGCTGCCCTACGGACCCCCTCCCGTCGCGCTGGCCCCGGCATCTGCTGGGAGAGCCTCGGCACCCGGAAGATCGACGCCATTCCAGTTCTCAAGGCAGCGGCGGCGTCCGGACGAGGGGCGCCTGGTCGGCGCAGGTGCTCACCGACTTGTCGCCCTCGGCGTACTCGGCGAAGATCTCGTCGAGGATCCTCCGTGAGCTCGCCGCCGCCTCGCCGTCGTCCAGCGCATTGGCGTAATTGACAAGCGTCTTCCAGAGCGCCCAGCCACGCCCGCGCGCCCAGGTCGCGTCATCGACGGACAGCCGCTGTCGGAACGCCCGCCGGCCGTCGGCGGTCAGCAGCGTCCAGGCGACCGCCAGGTCACAGGACGGGTCGCCGACGCCGCAGGTCCCGAAGTCGATGACCGCCGCGAGCTGCCCGTCGTCGAGCAGGAGGTTTCCCTGCGCGAGGTCACCGTGGAACCAGCGCTCCGCACCGTCCCAGCGCGCGTCCAGCGCGCGTCTCCAGATCTCGCTTGCCAGGCCGACGTCGATCCGTCCGTCAAGTTCCGTGAGCGCTCGGCGGGCCTGCCCGACGTAGGTGCGCAGGGTGCCGCCCCGATACCAGTTGTGCCGGCCCGGGCGGGGGCCGTCAGCGGTGTCGACGCCCTGTAGTGCCACGACGAACTCGGCCAGGTCGAGCGCGAACCGGACCGGGTCGGCGATGCGGTCCACCCGCGCCGTCTCGCCGTCGAGCCAGCGGTAGACCGACCACGCGTACGGGTAGCCCTCGCCGGGCTCGCCCTTCGCCAGCGGGGTGGGGATTGACAGCGGGAGACGGTGGGCGAGCACGGGGAGCCACCGGTGTTCCTTGTCGACCGCCTCGGCGTACTCGAACGCGCTCGGCAGGCGCACCGACATCCCGGAGCCCAGGTGGAAGGTCCAGTTGTCCCAGCCGCCGTTGGCGACCCGCTCGACCGGCAAATCGGCCCAGTGCGGGAACTGGCCGGCGACGAGCCGGCGCACCTGGTCCACGTCGACCGCGATGCGCTTGGGCAGCGGGCCGAGGTCTGGAATGTCGTCAGCCCCTGCGTCCGACATCGGCTGCCGACCTCACTCGGACTGGGCGGCCAGTTCCCGGGCCCGGTCGCGGGCCGCTTCGAGGGCCGCGAGCATCGCCGCGCGTACGCCGTGGTTCTCCAGCTCGCGGATGGCGGAGATGGTGGTGCCGGCGGGCGAGGTGACCGCCTCGCGCAGCTTGACCGGGTGCTCGCCGGAGTCGCGCAGCATGACCGCCGAGCCGATCGCGGTCTGCACGATCAGGTCGTGGGCGACCTGGCGGGGCAGGCCGAGCAGGATGCCGGCGTCGATCATCGCCTCGACCAGCAGGTAGAAGTAGGCCGGCCCGGAGCCGGACAGGGCGGTGACGGCATCCTGCTGGGACTCGGGGACCCGGACGGTCGCGCCCAGCGGCGTGAACATCTCCTCGGCCAGGGCGAGGTGCTCGCCGGTGGCGTGGGCGCCGGCCGAGATCGCGCTCATCGCCTGGTCGACCAGGGCCGGGGTGTTGGTCATGACCCGCACCACCGGAGTGCCCTCCGGCAGCCGCCGGTTGAAGAAGCTGGTCGGCAGGCCGGCGCAGAGCGAGATGACCAGCTTGTCGGCGGGCACCTTCGGCCCGATCTCGTCGAGCAGGGCGGCGGCGTCCTGCGGCTTGACGGAGACGGCCAGCACGTCGGCCTCGCCGACGGCGGTCAGGTTGTCGACCACCCGTACGCCGTAGCGGGTGGCCAGCTCCTCGGCCCGGATCGGCCGCCGGGCCGTGGCCAGCAGCCGCCCGACCGGCCAGCCGGAGCGCAGCAGCCCGGAGAGCATCAGCTCGCCGATCTTGCCCGCGCCGATCACCGCAACGGTGTGGTCGCCCACCGCCATGGTCGTACCCCTTTCGTCGCCCCGCCGTGCGGCGGGGCCGGGCGGCGCGCGCGGCGGTTCCCTGCGGAGCCGCCG
>NZ_JBHUVA010000110.1:0-17446 GCF_042670805.1 Micromonospora sp. NPDC057141
GCGTTGGCGATGGTGTCCCGGTCGGTCCACGTCCGGGAACCGGTGATCAGTACCCGCATGGTGGTTCCTCCTTCCAGCGGGCAGCGGCGGGTCGGGGGGGCGCGCCCCCGCGGGGGCGGGCCCCCCGGGGGGGGGGCGGGGGGGGGCCCAGGGTGCCAGGGCCCTGGGTGCCAGAGGTCAGGGGTCAGGGTGCCGGGGGTCAGGGCGCCGGGGCGAAGCGGTACAGCACGATGTCCTTCGCCCCGCCGCACAGCAGCACGCTGGTGTTCCACGAGCAGGACTCGCTGCGCACATCCTTGGCCCGGCCCAGCTCGACCGGGTCGGGGGAACCGACCGCCAGCCCGGCGACGCTGCGGTCGCCCTCGCTGCCGCTCAGCGGGTCGGCGAAGACCAGCACGTTGCCCGCGTCGAGCCGGACGGCCACCCCGTCCCGGTCGCGCAGCACCGCGCCGCCCGCCGGGTCGAACAGCGTGGACGTCGCCTCCGGGTACTGCCGCCGCACGATCAGGTGCGCGCCCACCGGCACCAGCTCCCGGGCCCCCGGCACCGCCCAGCGCCTCGCCTTGGCGCCCTCCGCGACGGCCACCACCTCGGCGCGGTCCGCGTCGCCGGACGGGGCCTCCAGCAGGCACGCCCGGTGCTCGCCGCAGGCCACCAGCGCCGCCACCCGGCGCCCGTCGTCGGCGGCGCTGTGCAGCACCGTCGGCTCGGCCACCCGGGTCAGGTCGTACCCGAGCAGCCGGTACCCGCCGGCCCCGGCGTCGTCGACCACGTACAACCGGTCGTCCCGCGCGACCATCGGGTCGTCGCGGTCGGCCACGCCGGGCCAACTGCGCAGCACGGTGCCCCTGGCCAGGTCGATCAGCCGGGCGGAGCGGTCCGCGCCGATCTGCACGAGCCGGTCGGCCTTGCCGCGCCACGGCTCGCGGGGCGTCCCGTCGGCGTACGCCGGCCCGCCGGCCGCGGCGGCGGTCTCGACGGGCAGCACGGCGCTGTGCGCGTTGCCCGCAGAGTCGCGCGGGTTGTCCTCGTCCCAGACCTGGTTCCCGTCGCGCATCCGCAGCCCGACGAGCCGGTTTCCGGCGGTGTCGACCAGCACCGCCACGTCCCGCCCGAAGATCACCTGGTCGTCGTCGCCGATGCTCCGGCTCCACCGCTGCTCGCCGGAGCCGGCGTCGCGCACGACCAGCTCGCGGGGCGCGTCGACGCCGATCGGGTCGGAGAAGGCAGCCACCGCGCCGGGCACGGCGACGAGCCCGTCCCACTGCTGCGCCGCCTGCGTGGTCTGCCTACGCCACCGGGGCCTGCCGGTCTCCGCGTCGACCGCCACGATCTCCAGCCGGTCGTCCGGCAGCGGGTACGCCGCGTACCCGACGTCGCCGAGCAACGCGGTGAGAATCTCGGTCGGCCGGTCCTCGCCGGCCGGGACGCGTTCGACCTCGGCCAGGTTCTGGAACTCCAGCCCCGGGTAGCGGTCCCGGGTGAACCACAGCGCGGCACCGACGCCGACCCCGGCGAGGGCGAGCACCGCCGCCACCGTGATCCACAGCGCGCGTCGCCGCGTGACGGGCGTGCGTGTGGGCGTCGGTGTGGGCGGCGGCGTGCCGGGCCCGCCCCACGCGGTGGCCGGTGTTTCCCGTGTTCCCGGCGTTTCCCGTGTTCCCGGCGTGCCCGGGGCTCCCGTGGGCGTTCGGACTGGCGCTCCCGGCGTCGCGGGGGCCGGGCGGGGTGCCGGCAGGTCCGTCAGCGCCCCCTCGGCGACCGGCAGCTCCGGCTGCTCCAGCACCGTCGGCGCGATGCCCAGCTCGGCGTGCAGCATGCGGGCCACGAGCGGCATCCGGGTCGGGCCGCCCACCAGGAACAGGCCGGCGAGCCGGTCGGGGGTGAGGTCGGCGGCGGCGATCACCCGCCGGGTCTCGGCGACGGCCCGGGCCAGCAGCGGGGCGGCCACCCGTTCGGTGTCCTCGCGGGTCAGCTCGACCACCGCCGGCAGACCTGGCACGACCACCGGCGCGACCGTCGCCCGGGACAGCATCTCCCGCGCCTCGCGGACGCCCTCCCACAGCTGGTGCCGGTCGCGCCACTGCGGCGGGTCGGCGGGGCGGGTGAGCCGCTGCCACAGCTGCGGGTCGGTCGCGGACACCAGCTCGCCCAGCCGGGCCACCAGGGCCGCGTCCAGGTCCAGCCCGCCCAGGTCCGGCACGCCGCCGGTGGCGGTCACGGCGAAGCCCGAGTCGCCCCACGGGTCGGCGCCCTCGTTGCGCAGCACCGCCACGTCGAGGGTGCCGCCGCCGAGGTCGAACACGGCGATCGAGCCGCCGACGGGCACCGGCCGGCGCAGCACCTGGGCGTAGTAGCGGGCGGCGGCCACCGGTTCGCGCAGCAGCCGGGTGCCGGGCGGGGTCGGGCCGGACAGGGTGTGCTCGGCGGCCTGCGGCCAGCCCGCCCGCAGCAGCGCGTCGGCGAGGACCTGGCGGCGGTCGTCGTCCCAGGACGCCGGGCAGGTGAGCACCGCCGGGGGCAGGAAGCCGACCGCGGCGACGGCCGCCTGCCCCACCGCGTGCAGGATCGCGGCGAGCAGGTCGGCGGGGGCGTACTCCCGGTCGCCCAGCGGCACGGCCGGGGCGTCGATGCGGCGCTTCGGGTTCGGCTCGTAGCGCCCCGGGTCGGCCTGCGCCAGCCGCCGGGCGTCCCGGCCGACGTGCAGCCGGCCGTCGGTGTCGGCGTACACCCCGGAGGGGACGACCGGCTGCCCGTCGACCAGCAGCGGCCGGGTCCGTCCGTCCGGCCAGCGCAGCACGGCCACGGTGTTGGACGTGCCGAGGTCGACGCCGAGGGCGAACCCCTCGTGCTGGCCTGCCATCTGCCGCTACCTCCGCCGGGACGAGCCGATGTCCGGCCCCGCATCGTACGCAGGCCGGACACCGGTCCCGTGGCCGACGCCGTGCCGGCTCAGCCGGCGACGGTGGCGTGCATCTCCCAGACCAGGATCTCGGCCGGCTCGGTGGCGGTGACCCGCTGGCCGCCGGTGGCGGTGAGGCGGACCGCGTCGGCGGTGCCGAGCGCGCCGGAGCCTTCGAGGGTCACCGCGCCCCGGGGCACGAACAGGTGCAGGTAGGGCGCCTCGGGCAGCTGCACGCTCTGGCCGGGCTGGAGCCGGGCCGCGTACAGCGCCGCGTACCGGTTCCTGATCCGGATGGCGGCGGCGTCGGCGTGCCGGTCCATCCCGGACGCGACCGGGACGAGACCGCCGGTGAGCAGCTCGTCGCCGATCTCCAGCTGCTCGTAGCCGGGGGTGCTGCCGGGCTCGTCGGGCACCACCCACATCTGCACGAAGTGCACCGGCTCGGTGTGCCGCTCGCCGCCGAGCCGCCACGAGTCGTTCTTCTCCGAGTGCAGGATGCCGGTGCCGGCGCTCATCCGCTGGGCCAGCCCCGGGTAGATCACGCCGGAGTGGCCGGTGGAGTCCTGGTGCACCAGCGAGCCCTGGAGCACCCAGGTGACGATCTCCATGTCCCGGTGCGGGTGCGTCTCGAAGCCGGTGCCCGCGCGGACGACGTCGTCGTTGTTCACCAGCAGCAGCCCGTGGTGGGTGTTGTCCGGTGACCAGTGGTTGCCGAACGAGAACGAGTGCTTGGAGTCGAGCCAGGCGATGTCGGTCTTGTACCGGTCGTCGGCCCGGCGGATGTCCACCCGGGGGGTCAGCGTGGCGCTCATGGGATGTCCTCTCGAAGGCCGCTGGTGGGAGGGGTGGGGGTCAGGCGTTCTTGATCGCGGAGACCTCGAACTCCAGGGTGATCTTCTCGCTGACGAGGACGCCGCCGGTCTCCAGCGCCGCGTTCCAGGTCACGCCGTAGTCCTTGCGGTTGATCGTCACCGCGCCCTCGAAGCCGAGGCGCAGGTTGCCGAACGGGTCGCTGGCCGCGCCCTCGTAGGTGAAGGGGATCGTGACGGGGTTGGTGACGCCCTTGACGGTCAGGTCGCCGGTCAGCTCGAAGGTGTCGTCGCCGGTCTGCCGGAACGCCGTGGAGACGAAGGTGATCTCCGGGAAGGTCTCCATCGCTAGGAAGTCGTTGCTGCGCAGGTGCGCGTCGCGCTGGGCGTTGCGGGTGTCGATGCTCGTGGCCTGGATGGTCACCCGCACGTCGGTACGGGCGGGGTCGGCCGCGTCGAAGGCGACGGAGCCCTCGAACTCGTTGAACGCGCCGCGCACCTTGGTCACCATCGCGTGCCGGGCGACGAAGCCGATGCGGGTGTGGCTCGGGTCGATGGTGTAGGTGCCGGTCAGCTGGGCCAGGTCGGTGCGGGTGGCGGTGCTCATCTCGATCTCCTCCGGAGTCTCATGATGTGTCATGTACGTTGCCCTCAACCTGCATGACGCATCATTCATTCCGTCCATGACGTGTCATGCATCACTGGTAGCCTGGGGGCGTGACCGGCACCCGATGGCTCGACGACGACCAGCAGCGCGCCTGGCGGGCATACCTGCGGATGCAGGCCGAGCTGACCGCGCGGCTGAGCCGGCAGTTGCAGGCCGAGTCCGGGCTCTCCCTCGCCGACTACGAGGTGCTGGTCCAGCTCACCGAGGCGCCCGACGGGCGGCTGCGGCCGTTCGCGCTGCAACGCGCCCTCCAGTGGGAGCAGAGCCGGCTGTCGCACCACCTGGGCCGCATGCAGCGCCGGGGCCTGGTCGACCGCGAGGAGTGCCCCCAGGACGCCCGCGGCGCGTTCGTGGTGCTCGCCGCCGCCGGCCGGGCCGCCGTCGAGGCCGCCGCGCCCGCGCACGTAGACACCGTCCGGCGGCTCGTCTTCGACCAGCTCGACCCCGACGAGGTACGCACCCTGGAGCGCATCGCCACCCGCGTCGTCGACCGCCTCGACGCCGGGCGCCGGCTGCCCTGACGGTCGCCCCGACAACCGCCCTGGCGGTCGTCCCCGGCTGACCGGAACGGCTTATTGCATCGATGTTCATCGAATGGAAGGCTGGCGCTGGGTCGCGCGCCCGGGAGTCGGCGCGAAGCCCCCGAACCAGCCTGGGAAGGCGCGCGGGGTGGCAGGGCCATCCGGCGCCGGGCAGCCTCCCCGGCGACCGCCGCTGACCGATGCCCGCCCGACGGTCGGCGCGTTCCCACGATCCAAGGAGGTACGGATGTTCCGCATGCCCGGCGTGGTGCTGGCCGCCGCGACCCTGACCCTGGCCACCTGGGCCGGGACGGCCGGCGCCGCCGCCGCGCCCCCCGCCCCGATGCAGACCCCGGCGCCGCCGCTCCCGACGCCGACCGTGGCGTGCCCCCCGGCGCTACCGATCTGGGGACAGGTGTCGGAGACCACCGCGACGAGCCTGACCATCACCTATTCGATGCTGCTCAGCCCGCCCTGCGGCTACGAACCGCCGATGCAGGTCATCCTCTTCACCAGCCGCGAGGACGCCGAGAAGTGGCAGAACCCCGCCGCCCAGGCCCTCACCGGGCCCGAGCGCAACGGAACGGTGACCATCGGCGGGCTGACCCCGGACACCGACTACTGGTTCCGGTTCAGCGAGCCCGACGGCAAGAAGGACCCGTACGTGATCGGCGGACCGGCCCGCACCACGGACCAGTCGGTGTGCACCGCCACCGCCACCGTCGACAACCGGTGGACCGGCGGATTCGTCGCCACGGTCACCGTGCGCGCCACCGGGACCGAGCCGGTCCAGGGCTGGCGCGTGGCCTGGCGGTGGCCCGGCGACGAGCGCATCCAGTCAGCCTGGAACGGGGTCGTGGAGACCACCGGCAGCGACGTAGCCGTCGGCAACGCGTCGTACAACGGGACGCTGGCACCCGGCGCCTCGACGACGTTCGGGATGATGGTGTGGTCCAGCGGGGCGGCCGGCGTCCCCACGCTGACCTGCGGCCGGTAGCCAGCGGTCCGCCGGGCCGTCCGTGCGTCAGTGCTTCAGTCCGGCCTGGGGGCGAAGGGGCTGCGCCGGGGCTGCCTCAGCTCCCGGTCGGCCGGGCAGAGGTGCGCCCAGGCACCCGCCACCACCAGTGCGATCTCGGGAGGGTCCGCGCCCCAACTCGGGGAGCGGCCCGCGATGTGCTGGAGATAGCGTTCGTGGACGGCGACGGAGTGGTACTGCGGCTCGGTCCGCCACAGCGCGTACGGCTGCTCCCGCATCCAGTCGCAGGCCGCGTCGCCCTCGGCGAGCAGGTCGGCGGCGGGCGGCAGCACCGGCAGCGGGGCGTCGCTGTTCGGATCGCCGTACCGCTTGAGGTACGCGAGGTAGCCGTCCTCGTCCCGGGGGTGGACGACGTGGACGCCGACGACCGTGACCGGCACGGCGAGCACGGCGGCCACGACCAGGCCGAGGACGACCCGCAGCCGCTTCCGCATGCCGACGAGGCTAGCCCGCCCGCGCGCGTCCCACAGTCCGGTCATCAATCTGTTGTGCATGGGTGGCCATCGATGGGTTAATGCACGTGCAGCTCAGCCCCGGCGGCGTCGCGTCGCCGGGGCCCTGCGGCGGATGTCGAGGTCGGCGCGGCCGTCCTGACCGGTGGAAGGACGATCGGATGAGAAGAAGCGGACGCCTCCTGTCGCTGGGGATGGCGCTCACCGTGGCCGTGGCGACGGTGGTCGGTCCGGCTGCCGTCGCCACGGCTGCGCCGGTGACCGTCACCAACGGCACGCAGTTCACCGACACCAGCGGCGGTGTGGTGCACGCCCACGGCGGCGGCGTCCTCAAGGTCGGCGACTACTATTACTGGTTCGGCGAGAACCGCAACCCCGACAACACCTTCCGGGCGGTGTCCGTCTACCGCTCCACCGACCTGCGCACCTGGGAGTTCCGCAACAACGTGCTGACCCAGGCGTCGGCCGGCGAGTTGCAGCGCGCCAACATCGAGCGACCGAAGGTCATCTACAACGCCAGCACCGGCCGGTACGTGATGTGGATGCACAAGGAGAACGGGTCCGACTACAACGAGGCGCGGGCCGCCGTCGCCTCGTCGGCCACCGTGGACGGCAACTACACCTACCACGGCAGCTTCCGGCCGCTCGGGCAGCACATGTCCCGGGACATCACGCTCTACAACGACAACGGTACGGCGTACATGATCTCGGCCGCCGACGAGAACTACGACCTGCACATCTACCGGCTCACCTCGGACTATCTCAACGTCGCCAGCCTCGTGGGCAACTTCTGGGACGGCGCGCACCGCGAGGCGCCCGCCATGTTCAAGCGGGGCGGCACGTACTTCCTGCTGACGTCCGGCGCGACGGGCTGGAGCCCGAACCAGGCCAAGTACGCGACCGCGTCGAGCATCTCGGGGCCGTGGAGCGGCTGGACCGACGTGGGCAACAGCACCACCTTCAACTCCCAGCCGGCGTACGTGCTGCCCATCCAGGGCACCTCCACCACCAGCTACCTCTACCTCGGCGACCGCTGGGCGGGGGCCTGGGGCGGGCCCGTCGGCGACTCGCAGTACGTCTGGCTGCCGATCACCTTCCCGTCCAGCACCAGCATGAGCCTGACCTGGTATCCGTCGGTCACCATCGACACGGCCGCCGGGACGGTCACCGGCAACTCGCCCGCCTACTACCGCGTCACGGCCCAGCACAGCGGCCGGGTGATGGACGTGGTGAGCAACTCCACGGCCAACAACGCCGAGGTCAAGCAGTATGCCTGGAACGGCGGCGGGAACCAGAAGTGGGAGTTCCAGGACGCCGGCGGCGGCTACTTCCGCGTCGTCAACCTCAACAGCGGCAAGTGCCTCGACGTCGCCAGCGCGTCCACCGCCGACGGCGCCAACATCATCCAGTACGCCTGCGGCAGCGGCACCAACCAGCAGTGGCAGTGGGCCGCGATCGGCAGCTACTTCCAGCTCCGGGCCCGGCACAGCGGCAAGTGCCTGGACGTGGTCAACGCCGGCACCGGCGACGGCGCGGACATCCAGCAGTACGCCTGCACCGGCGGCACCAACCAGCAGTGGTCGCGTACCCAGTCCTGACCGGCGGCGGCCGAGCGTCACGAGGTCTTGAGAAGGCGGGTCGGCCGGGGTCAGGCGAACCGCTCGTCGTCACGGATGCGGGCGTGCAGGTGCATGTCGTGCCGACCGTCGGTGTGGATGGCGTCGCTGCGTTTGGTGCCCTCCAGTAGGAAACCGGCTTTGACGGCGACCGGCAGGAAGCATGGTTGCGGGTCGAGTGGTCCAGGTACAGACGATGGAAGCCGGCCTTGCCGAGTGCCCAGCCGCTCAAGGCCATCAGCGCCCGCGACGCCACGCCTGCTCCACGAGCAGCCGGGAGCACCCAGTAGGAGCACCCTGCGACACCGTCATCGAGATTCATGCTGCCCATCGCGATGCGCCCGAGCACGTCACCGGTCGTTTTCCGGCGCTGGCGAGTAACGATCAGGACAGCGCCTGGTACGAGCCTCCGGTACGGTCCGCCAGATGAGCCCTGCTGCGAGGCATCTCTCCACCGTCCGTGTCGTCGGCAACGTGGCCCTGGTCGCTGGACTGCTGGTCTCGCTCGTCACGCTGTCGAGCGACCTTGGGTCGGCCGAGCCGCACATCCTGGCGGGCTTCCTCGTCGCCACCGGGATCGGGCTGCGCATCGAAGCCGCGCTCAGAGACCTCCGGGCATGAACGCCTGAAGAAGTGCCCGCGCTTGCGCGGCGTACTCGACCTGCCGCAGGGCTACCGCGAACTGCCGGGCGTCGGCCTGCCGTGGGCCGGGCAGCCACGGGGAGCGTCGCCGCTTCTTGCCGTGCGTAGCGAGATGACGCGAAGTGCGCCCCGCGCATCGGTCTGCCCCGGGTCGCGATCATGTTCCTTGATGCAGCAGCCAGGGCTGTCAGTCCGCCGGCTTGGCCTTGACGTAGACGCCTTCGCCTTGGCGGCCTTCGACCAAGCCCTCGGCCTTGAGCACCAGCATGGCGCCACGGACCGAGCCGTACGACACGCCGTACTGGGCCTGCAGCCCGGTGATGGAGGGCAGCTTGTCGCCAACGGACAGCTCGCCGGTGCGGATCTGCTCGCGGATGGCCTCTGCCACGCGCTCGTACTTCGCGGTCATCTGTAACTCCTCGGGTCGCACCCCGAGTAGATCACTTCCAGATATGCACATCAACTATGTCGAGTCACGTAGACCACGTTTACTACGTCGATTATGCTCCGAGTCGTGTTCGTCCTCGGGTCGCGCCAGGAGGGGCACAAGTCCGGTGCCTGCCCTCTTGTCCTCCGTGCGGAGTTGCGGCAGGCACCGGACCCGATGAGTAACCAGCCAAACCAAGGCAGGCCGTGCGTCGACAGCGAGGGACGGAGGCACATGGAGCGGAGCACCACCGAGGGCGGCGGGATCTACCGGACCGCGCAGCACCTGTTGACGCCGGTAGAGGTCCGCTGGCAGCGCTTCCCGATGACTCGCTTCGGTCGGCGAGGGCTCGAACCGGAAGCAGTCGCGACCTTCCTTCGCAGGGTCGAGGTCGATATGGACACGCTCTACCGAGAGATCGTCGCTGCGCAGGACGAGGCCCGCCGCCATCAGGCCACCGTGCTGGAGTTGCAAGCGGAGCGCTGGCGTCCTCGCGAGATGTGGGCACCACGGCGCCGCGGTGAGCACAGGCGTGCGCCCGTGTGGCCGCTCTACAAGGGACGTCCACCAGACGGCGGGCAGGACGATGACTGACTACCCGGCGATGCACGGCCCGTCGAGGCCGGACTGGAGCTGCCTCGTCTGCGGCGAGCCCTGGCCGTGCCTCGTCCGCAAGCGGCAGCTCAAGGAGCTTTGCCAGTGCAACGTACGGGCGCTTGAGCGCTACATGAGCCCGTACCTGCGCGACGCCCACCGGGAGATCGACGGCCTGAGCACTGCCGAGATCACGGATCGTTTCGTGGGGTGGTGCGGCAGGCCGCTTCAGATGTGGGCGATCCCGGAGCAGGGCCGGCAGACTCCAGAGCCCGGGCCCGCCGACGGCTTCCTGTCGTCGTGAGCCAGGGTCCTTCGCCGGGGGACGTCGTCCAGGTCACCCGGAAGGCTTCCGTCCAGTTCGTGGAGCCGATGACCTTCCGCGTGATCAAGGTGCTGACCGAGTTGGTCACCTACCACGGTTGGGTCTGGCTTCGGGGCTACCAACTGGACGACAAGGACCGCGCGGTCGCCAGTCGCGAGATATTCGTCCAGCCCGCAGGCCTGGTGACGCTGCGGGAACGCCAGGCTCCGCAGCCGGCCACGCTCAACGCCCGGCGGAGAAGGAACATGCCGCCGCCGACCCAGCGCGACCCGCCGTACCGGATAAGGGTGTGGTGGCGGGTCGGCGGCTCTGGGCCGACGGGCTTGCCCCCGGCGATGAGGGCTCGGCTCGGCGAGGTCCTGGTCTGTCAGGATTGGGCAGTGCAACTCAAGCTGGCGGAACCCCTCCCACGAGCCGCCGTCCGGTGCGGGCTCAACGTCCCAAGTCCGTAGCACAAGTCCTACTTTGAGCGGGTCCGAGAGCGCTCGTACGGTGATCTGGTACGTGGAAGCGCCGGCTACCCGATCTTGTGAGTCTCTGTACGACTGGCCATCGTCGCCGGCATCGCACCACGCGTCTCGTAGGACGAAGTGGCCGTAAAGAATGCTGACCTCGGCTCGGTGCACAGCGAGAGGCTCCATGGCTCCAAGGCTGACACCGCGATGAGACTCGGACATGAACGCCTCCCCCCGAGGTGTCCGTGTTCGAGACGAGGGGCGGACGCGCGACCGCCCCGGCTGCGCTACTGGCGCGCAGGCCCATGAAGGGGCTGGGACGAGAACGGCCCGGGTGCAGCGATCATCTAGCTGACCTGGGCCGGAGGGTGTGGAGCGGGCGACGGGAATCGAACCCGCACCGTCAGTTTGGAAGACTGAAGCTCTGCCATTGAGCTACGCCCGCGTGCGCCCCGGTTTACGGGCCGCGCCGACAGCCTACCCGGTGCCCCGATCCGGCGCGCGTCCTGTCCACCCGCACCCATGATCCACGTCATGCCGGGGAGGTGGCGGTATCCGCGCGCCGGGATACCGCCATGTCGCCGACATGGCGGCGCCGACATGGCCGCGCCGGCCCAGCGCGCCGGCCTAGGCACCGCCCAGCGCCGCGCCGACCCACTCAGGGGATGCCCCGGCACCCCCGGCGCGCGCCGACGGCATACACTTCTCGTCGCCACGGGGTGTGGCGCAGCTTGGTAGCGCACTCGCTTTGGGAGCGAGGGGCCGTGGGTTCAAATCCCGCCACCCCGACTGTCGTCCGCGGCCGGGGCACCCGGGAGCCGCCAGGTCACCCGGGAGCCCACCGGTCCCCGGGAGCCGCTGGTTCCCGCCTGGTGCCCCGGGCGCTGCCGAGGGGCCGCGCCGGCTCGCCTACACTCGATGGGCTGAATCACGCCCAGACTCAACTGAGATCCGTCAAGGAGTACGCCTGTGAAGAGCACCGTCGAGACTCTGAGCCCGACGCGCGTGCGGCTCGCCATCGAGGTGCCGTTCGTCGAGCTCGAGCCGAGCCTCAAGAAGGCGTACCGGGAGATCGGTTCGCAGGTGCAGGTGCCCGGCTTCCGCCGGGGCAAGGTGCCGGCAGCCGTGATCGACCAGCGGGTGGGCCGGGGCACCGTCCTCAACGAGGCGGTGCAGGAGGCCATCCCGCAGAACATCCTCGCCGCGGTCCGCGAGCACGACCTGAAGACCCTCGGTCGCCCCGAGGTCGAGATCACCGAGTTCAACGACGGCGACTCGCTCAACTTCACCGCCGAGGTGGACGTCCGGCCCGAGATCGCCCTGCCGGAGCTGGACTCGATCGAGGTCACCGTTGACGAGCTCCAGGTCGACGACAGCGAGATCGAGGAGCAGGTGAAGAACCTGCGCGAGCGGTTCGCCACCCTGAAGACCGTCGAGCGGGCCGCCGCCGAGGGCGACTACGTGCAGATCGACCTGAACGCCACGGTCGACGGCGAGGACGTCCCGGGCGGCTCGGCGACCAACATCTCCCACGAGGTCGGCAGCAAGCAGCTCCTGCCGGGGCTGGACGAGGCCCTCGTCGGCCTCGCCGCCGACGAGAGCACCACCTTCACCACCCAGCTCGTCGGCGGCGACTTCGCCGGCCAGGACGCCGAGGTGGCGGTGACCGTGCGCACGGTCAAGGAGAAGGAGCTGCCGGAGCTGGACGACGACTTCGCGCAGCTGGCGAGCGAGTTCGACACCATCGAGGAGCTGCGCGCCGACGTGCGCGAGCGGGTCACCCGGGGCAAGCGGGTCGAGCAGATCTACGCCGCCCGGGACAAGGCCCTGGAGCAGCTCGTCGAGGCGGCCGGCGTGCCGGCGCCGGAGGGCGTGGTGCGCGAGGAGGTCGAGAGTCGCAAGCAGGCCATGGTCGACCAGCTGGAGCGCATCGGCGCCTCCCTGGAGGAATACCTCGCGGCCGAGGAGAAGACCGAGGAGCAGATCGACGCCGAGCTCAACGAGGCGGCGACCGACGGTGTCAAGATCCAGCTGCTGCTGGACACCCTGGCCGACGCCGAGGAGGTCCAGGTCTCCGACGACGAGTTCGGCCACGAGATCGTCCACCGTGCGCAGCGCGCCGGGATGGCCCCGCAGCAGTACTACGACCAGCTGGTCCGCTCGGGCGCGGCGGCGGCCGTCTTCGGCGACGTGCGGCGCGGCAAGGCGCTGGCCTCGGTGATGGAGCGCATCAAGATCAAGGACACGGCGGGCAACGAGGTGAGCCTCGACGCCATCCGCGACGAGAGCGAAGAGGCGCACGACCACGACCACTGACCGTCGGGTGCGGCCGTCGTCCACCGGTTGCGGTGGGCGGCGGCCCAAAACCTTTTCCGGGTACGTCCCGGAAGGGCTGCGCTGAGAGCGAAAAGCGCCCCGACCGGGACTCTGCCGCCCGGGCAAGCGGTTAGTGTCGGGTAGGACGGTACGGAGAGCGAAGGGCTGCCATGACCGACATGCACATCCCAGCGAAGCCGCTCCGGGCGATCGATGCCCGCGGTGGCGACAACATTGGCAACCTCGACGACTCGGTCTACAACCGGTTGCTCAAGGAGCGCATCATCTTCCTGGGCAGCGAGGTGAACGACCAGGTGGCCAACCGCATCTGCGCGCAGCTGCTGCTGCTCGCGGCGGAGGACCCGGACCGGGACATCTTCCTCTGGATCAACTCGCCCGGCGGCTCGGTCTACTCCGGCATGGCGATCTACGACACGATGCAGTACATCGACAACGACGTCTCCACGGTGGCGATGGGCATGGCCGCCTCCATGGGGCAGCTGCTGCTCTGCGCGGGCACCAAGGGCAAGCGTTACGCGCTGCCCCACGCGCGGATCATGATGCACCAGCCGTCCGGCGGCATGGGCGGTACCGCGTCGGACATCGCCATCCAGGCGGAGCAGATGCTGTACACGAAGCGGATGTTCCAGGAGCGGGTGGCCTTCCACACCGGCCAGACCCAGGCCCAGATCGAGGCGGACTCGGACCGCGACCGCTGGTTCACCGCCCAGGAGGCCATGGACTACGGCTTCATCGACAAGGTGATCACCGGAGCCGCGCAGGTTCCGGAAGGCGCCGGGACCCTGAGCTGACCGAGGAGCTGACGATGACCGACCTGAGCCTGCCGCCCCAGTTCGCGGCCGTGCACAACCGCTACGTCCTGCCGTCGTTCGTCGAGCGCACGTCGTACGGGGTGAAGGAGTCCAACCCGTACAACAAGCTCTTCGAGGACCGGATCATCTTCCTCGGCGTCCAGGTGGACGACGCGTCCGCCAACGACGTGATGGCGCAGCTGCTGACGCTCGAGGGCACCGACCCGGACCGCGACATCATCATGTACATCAACTCGCCGGGTGGCTCGTTCACCGCCATGACGGCGATCTACGACACCATGCAGTACGTCCGGCCGGACATCTCCACCGTCTGCCTGGGCCAGGCCGCCAGCGCCGCCGCGGTGCTGCTCGCCGCCGGCACGCCGGGCAAGCGGATGGCGCTGCCGAACTCGCGGATTATCATCCACCAGCCGGCCACCGAGGGCGGCTACGGGCAGGGCTCGGACATCGAGATCCAGGCCCGGGAGATCCTGCGGATGCGCACGCAGCTGGAAGAGATGCTCTCCCGGCACTGCAACCGCCCCGTGGAGATGGTCCGCAAGGACATCGACCGGGACAAGATCATGACGGCCGAGGAGTCCCGCGAGTACGGGCTGGTCGACACGATCCTCACCAGCCGCAAGAAGGGGCTACTCGCCGCCAACGCGGCCGGCTGAGGCGAGCATGGGGTCGGAGGTCGGCCGGGTATGTTCCCGGCCGACCTCTGACACGCCCGATTTGGGGGTCGGAGAAACCCCCGCCAGCGGGTAACGTCGGGCCCGTACCGCTGCGTCGGGACGGTCCGGCGAGCGAACGGAGACGGACGGAGCGCAGCGTCCGCAGGTCATGGCCGGTGCACCGGCCGATGAGTGCAGGGAGAACGTAGGTGGCACGGATCGGTGACGGCGGCGACCTACTCAAATGCTCCTTCTGCGGCAAGTCGCAGAAGCAGGTGAAGAAGCTCATCGCGGGGCCTGGGGTCTACATCTGCGACGAGTGCATCGATCTCTGCAACGAGATCATCGAGGAGGAGTTGGCAGAGTCCGGCGAGGTGAAGTGGGAAGAGCTTCCCAAGCCGATGGAGATCTGCCAGTTCCTCGACAACTACGTGGTCGGCCAGGACCAGGCCAAGAAGGCGCTCGCGGTCGCCGTCTACAACCACTACAAGCGGATCCAGGCCGAGGCGGCCGGTGCGCCGGGTTCCGGCAGCGACGCCGTCGAGCTGGCCAAGTCCAACATCCTGCTCCTCGGTCCGACCGGGTGCGGCAAGACGCACCTCGCGCAGACCCTCGCCCGGATGCTCAACGTCCCCTTCGCGATCGCGGACGCCACCGCCCTCACCGAGGCGGGCTACGTCGGCGAGGACGTGGAGAACATCCTCCTCAAGCTGATCCAGGCCGCAGACTACGACATCAAGCGCGCCGAGACCGGCATCATCTACATCGACGAGGTCGACAAGATCGCCCGCAAGTCGGAGAACCCGTCGATCACCCGGGACGTCTCCGGCGAGGGCGTCCAGCAGGCGCTGTTGAAGATGCTCGAAGGCACGGTGGCCAACGTGCCGCCGCAGGGCGGGCGCAAGCACCCGCACCAGGAGTTCATCCAGATCGACACCACCAACGTGCTGTTCATCTGCGGTGGCGCCTTCGCCGGCCTCGACCAGATCATCGAGGCCCGCACGGGCCACGGCGGCACGGGCTTCGGCGCGCGGCTCCGCTCGGTCTCCGAGCGGTCGACCGACGACATCTTCAGCCAGGTCATGCCGGAGGACATGCTGAAGTTCGGCCTGATCCCCGAGTTCATCGGCCGGCTTCCGGTGATCACCAACGTCCGCAGCCTCGACCGTTCCGCCCTCGTGCGGATCCTCACCGAGCCGCGCAACGCCCTCGTGAAGCAATATCAGCGCCTCTTCGAGCTCGACGGCGTGGAGCTGGAGTTCGAGCCGCCCGCCTTGGAAGCCATCGCCGACCAGGCGATGTTGCGTGGCACCGGGGCCCGGGGCCTGCGCGCGATCATGGAGGAGGTCCTGCTCTCCGTGATGTACGAGGTGCCGAGCAATCCCGACGCCGCCCGGGTGCTGATCACCCGCGAGGTGGTGCTGGAGAACGTGAACCCGACCATCGTGCCGCGCGAGTTCACCGGCCGCCGGGCCCGTCGGGACCGCGAGGAGAAGTCCGCCTGACCGTCGCCCGGCGGGAAGGGGCACCAAGCCCCCTCCGCCGGCGGCTGAGGCTGTCGCGGGGCCCCTCCCCGCCGTACGCTGAGGGTCATGCGCGTCGCCGTCTGCCAGCTCAACGCCCGCGACGACCGGGCCGCCAACCTCGCGGCCGCAGAGGCCCTGCTGGTCCGGGCCGCGGCCGCCGGCGCGGACCTGGCGGTGCTCCCGGAGTATGTCGACTATCTCGGCCCCGCCGCCGCGATGCCGGTGCCCGAGCCGGTGGACGGCACCGTTGGTCGGTTCTTCGCCGGCGTCGCCCGCCGGCTCGGCATCTGGGTGCACGCCGGGTCGTTCCACGAGGCGGGCCCGGACCGGGCGCACACCTGGAACACCTCCCTGCTCTTCGACCGCACGGGCACGCTCGCCGGGAGCTACCGCAAGATCCACCTGTACGACGTGGAGATCCCCGGTCGGGTGTCATACCTGGAGTCGGCGACGGTGGCCCCGGGGGAGAAGCCGGTCGTGGTCGACGTCGAGGGTGTCCGGGTCGGGTTGTCGATCTGCTACGACCTCCGGTTCCCGGAGCTCTACCGACACCTGGCCACGGACGGTGACGCCACGCTGCTGGTGGTGCCGGCCGCGTTCATGATGCACACCGGGCGCGACCATTGGGAGGTCCTGCTGCGGGCGCGGGCCATCGAGAACCAGTGTTTCGTCGCCGCCGCCGGGCAGACCGGCGACCACGAGCCAGGGCGCACCTGCTTCGGCCGGAGCATGGTCGTCGACCCGTGGGGGACGGTCCTCGCTCAGGTTCCCGACGGCCCCGGCCTCACCGTCGTGGACCTGGACCTGGAGCGTCTCCGGACCATCCGCACCGAGCTGCCCAGCCTGGCGAACCGCCGGCTCTGAACTCCCTGGGCTGCGGGGTCAGCTCTGGAGGAGGACCCCGAGCACGGTGAGCCCGGCAATGGCGGTGGCCGTGATGAGCAGCGCGGCGGACATCCGGGAGCGCCCGCGCCGGGCCAGCCGGCCCACGGAGAGCAGGATGACGACCACCACGACGGCGCCGATGACCAGTTGCCAGAACGGCAGCAGCAGCCCGAGCAGGGCTTCCTCGGCGAGCGGGGCCACCGGGACGGGGGAGGAGTCATCCATGCCAGACACTGTGACACGCGCAGGCGCACATTCGGTCGCGCCGGCGGTCCCGTTCCGGCCCGGACAACGACAGGCGTTGATTTGCCTTCCCGTGGCCGTACGCGTAACTTTCTCTCTGCACGCGGGAGGCCGGACAAACCAGCCGAGAGCGAGCGCCAGGACCGAGGCGGAAACGTCAAACGGGCCTGGTCCGGGCGGTGCGGTGGTTCTCCGGTGAGACGGGGTTGCGATCGCGAAGCCGACCGGGTAGAGTGCTGAAGCCGGCAGGAGCCGGGCGGGTAGCCGCGAAGCGGCGATCGGCCGGTCTGCGGCTCTCCACGACAGAAGCGACCGCCGGTCCCCGGCGTGCGTCGGCGTGGAACCCGAGCGAATCCAAGCATCAACCTTGGGAACAAGGTTGCCCGCGAAGATCTGATCGGGTAGGTTGGAGAGGTTGCCCCAGATGGCAGCCCTACAGTGTAGGGCTTTCGGATGGTGTGTGGTTGTTCTTTGAGAACTCAACAGGGTGCTTGATAAGCCAGTGCCAAGTAATGATGCCCCGTGCCGGGTCAGGCTT
>NZ_JBHUVA010000111.1:0-17141 GCF_042670805.1 Micromonospora sp. NPDC057141
GCCCCCACCGGGCGGGGCCCGCTTCCTGTTCCCGCCTCACCACCGGCCGGACTCCGGCACCCCGCCAGGCTCGATGCGGCCGCGCCTGGAGGCCGCCGGCACCGTCGCGTACTCGCGTTTGAGGCTTTTCGCCGCGCATTGCTGCTGGAGCACGCTGGATCGTCCACGGGGTCTTCAACATCGGTCGAATGAGACAATGGAATCGACCGGGCCCCGGAGGCTTCCGCCGGTCGGGGTCGCCCTGCCCGCCGATCGCGTGAAAGGTCCGCATGCAGCAGCCAGAACGGTTCATCGCCGACAGCCACGACATGATCGAGGTGCGCGGCGCCCGCGAGAACAACCTCGCGTCCGTCTCGGTGGACATACCCAAGCGCCGCCTCACCGTCTTCACCGGGGTCTCCGGCTCGGGGAAGTCGTCGCTCGTGTTCGGCACCATCGCCGCCGAGTCACAGCGGATGATCAACGAGACGTACAGCGCCTTCCTCCAGTCGTTCATGCCCAGCCTGTCCCGGCCGGACGTCGACTCGCTGCGCAACCTCAGCGCCGCGATCGTCGTCGACCAGGAGCGGATGGGGGCGAACACGCGGTCCACCGTCGGCACCGCGACCGACGCGTACGCGATGCTGCGCATCGTCTTCAGCCGGCTGGGGCAGCCGCACGTCGGGTCGGCCGGCGCCTTCAGCTTCAACCTCGCCGAGGGGATGTGCCCCACCTGCGAAGGGCTCGGCCGGGTCTCCGACCTGGACGTCAACCAGTTGGTCGACGTGGAGCGCTCCCTCAACGACGGGGCGATCACCGTGCCGAACTTCACGGTCGACTCCTGGTACTGGCAGACCATCGTCGGCTCCGGCCTGTTCGACCCCGACGTCAAGCTCCAGGACTTCACCCCGCAGCAGTGGCAGGACTTCCTGCACAAGCCGGCCACCAAGATGAAGATCGGCGCCCAGACCCTCACGTACGAGGGGCTGGTGGTGAAGGTTCGCCGGCTCTACCTGAGCAAGGACAAGGAGCCGACGCAGCCGCACATCAAGGCGTTCGTCGAGCGGGCGGTGACGTTCACGACCTGCGGCGGCTGCGACGGCACCCGGCTCAACCGGGCCGCTCTGTCCGCGCGGATCGCCGGCCGCAACATCGCCGAGTGCAGCGCGATGCAGATCAGCGACCTCGCCGCGTTCGTGCGGGGCATCGACGACCCGTCGGTGGCGCCGCTGGTGGGCAACCTGCGGGAGCTGCTGGACTCGCTGGTCGAGATCGGCCTGGGCTACCTCAGCCTCGACCGCGAGTCGGGCACCCTCTCCGGCGGTGAGGCCCAGCGGGTCAAGATGGTCCGGCACCTCGGCTCCAGCCTCACCGACGTCACGTACGTCTTCGACGAGCCGACGGTCGGCCTGCACCCGCACGACATCGCCCGGATGAACGGCCTGCTGCTGCGCCTGCGGGACAAGGGCAACACGGTGCTGGTGGTGGAGCACAAGCCGGAGACGATCGCGATCGCCGACCACGTGGTCGACCTCGGCCCGGGGGCCGGCCCGGACGGCGGCCGGATCTGCTACACCGGCGACGTCGCCGGGTTGCGCCGCGCCGACTGTCTGACGGGCCGGCACCTGGACCACCGGGCACGCCTGCGGGAGCGCGTCCGTACGCCCACCGGGCACCTGCCGGTCCGCGGCGCCGACCTGCACAACCTGCGCGACGTCGACGTGGACGTGCCGCTCGGCGTGCTGACCGTGGTCACCGGCGTGGCCGGCTCCGGCAAGAGTTCGCTGATCCACGGCTCGCTGCCCCGCCGCGAGGGGGTGGTGGTCGTCGACCAGTCCGCCATCCGCGGTTCCCGGCGCAGCAACCCGGCCACCTACACCGGCCTGCTCGACCCGGTCCGGGCCGCCTTCGCCAGGGCCAACAAGGTCAAGCCGGCCCTGTTCAGCGCCAACTCCGAGGGCGCCTGCCCGAACTGCAAAGGCATCGGCGTCGTCTACACCGACCTCGCGATGATGGCCGGGGTCGCCTCGGTGTGCGAGGAGTGCGAGGGCCGCCGGTTCACCCCGCAGGTGCTCGCGTACACGCTGCGGGGAAAGAACATCAGCGAGGTGCTCGGCATGTCGGTGACCGAGGCGCGGAACTTCTTCCCGAGCGGGCCGGCCCGGTCGGTGCTGGACCACCTGGCCGACGTCGGCCTGGGCTATCTCGGCCTCGGCCAACCGCTGACCACCCTCTCCGGGGGCGAGCGGCAACGGCTCAAGCTGGCCATCCACATGGGCGAGAAGGCGCACACCTACGTGCTGGACGAGCCCACCACCGGCCTGCACCTGGCCGACGTCGACAAACTGCTGGCCCTGCTGGACCGGCTGGTCGACGCCGGCAACACCGTGGTCGTCATCGAGCACCACCAGGCGGTGCTGGCGCACGCGGACTGGATCATCGACCTCGGCCCGGGTGCCGGCCACGACGGCGGCCGGATCGTGTTCACCGGCACCCCGGCCGACCTGGTCGCGCGCGGGGACACCCGCACCGCCACCCACCTGCGCGAGTACGTCGACCGGTGAGGCCGGATCGGGTCCTCCGCCGCCGTCGGCCGTGGTGGACCCGACCCGCCCCTCGCCAGGGGCGCAGGCTACCGGTAGATCGTCCCGGTCCCGGCGTCCCGGATCGCCCCGGACAGGTTGCCGGTGAAGTTGTTGCCCGGCCCGACGACCGTGGCCACGCAGCCCGAGGTGGCGATGTTCAGCCCGTACCGCTGGGTCTTCACGGCCTGGGTGTCGGTGGCCACGTTGCCGCTGACGACGTTGCCGGAGCAGGGCACCGACGTGGCCGTGGTGATCCGGATGCCGTCGCGGCCGGCGGTGTCGTCGGAGCTGTTGGTGACATGGTTGTCGACGAGGTGGTTGTCGTTGCCGCCGTCGACGTTGATCCCGTCCTGGCCGGCCTGGTCGATCCGGTTGCCGCTGACGACGTTGTCGTCGGCGGTCTTGTTGGGCTGGTCGGCGGTCGGCGAGGACCGGTTGACCTGCACCCCGTGCCCGCCCACGTCGGTGATCACGCAGCCGGTGACGGTGTCCCCGCTGGTGGCCAGCAGCTCGATGCCGTCGCTGGCGGTGCCGCTGACCTGGCAGTCGCGCACCGTGTTGCCCATCGAGGTCCAGCTCTGGTTCTTGCCGTCGAAGATGATGCCCCGCCCCCTCGACGCGGTCACCCGCACCCGTTCCACCAGCATGTTGTTGCCGTCGTCGAAGTCGAGGGCGTCACTGGTGGTGCGGGGCGGGCCGCCGGCCGACACGGTGAGGTCCCGGACCACCCCGCGGTCCATCCCCTTGGTGTTGAACGGCTCCGTGTCCGCGGCGGCGGAGCTGAAGTTGCGGATCAGCGTCAGGTCCATCCCCGCGCCGGCGAAGGTGACGTTGCGCAGGCCCTCCAGCTTGAAGAACTCCGCGCCCAGGTCGAACGTGCCGGCGGTGAACGCGATCGTGCCGCCGCCGAGCCGGTTCACGTCCGCCGCCGCGCTCTCCACCACGCTCTTGAGGCTGCCGGTCCAGGTCTGCCCCGTCACCTCGGACACGGCGCTGTAGCTGGTGGACCCGGTCCGACTGATCGTGTACGGCGACGGGTTCGGCGGCGCGGGGACGACCAGTTGCGGCCTGCGGGTCCCCGTCCCCTCCCGGCTGGTGAGCCGGAAGCCGGTGTCGTTGGTCGTGGTGAGCGCCAGGGTCAGCGGCCCGTCCCCGGTGATCAACGCCGACACGTCGACGGAGAGCCACGTGTCGGCGGCGGTCGGTCCGCTGCTGGCGACGACCGGACCGATCGGCGGGGCGTTCTGGTAGGTCAGCGTGTCCTCCCGCCAGTCGTCGTCGGAGACACCGCGCACGCTCAGCCCGGTGCTGCTCGCGGTCTCGACGTACAGGCGCAGCACCGCCGACGGCTCCGACCCGGCACCGGTGACCTCGAAGCGCAGGTACGCGACCTGGCTCGGCGAGCCGTCGACCCGCAGCGAGACGGCGCCGCCGTAGTTGCGGGTGGGGTGGTCGGCGTCCACGGTGGCGTCGGCCACCGGGGGCAGGGCGGCCGCCGCAGCCGATGCGGCGAGGCCCACCAGGGCCGCGCCCACCAGCAGCAGGACGGCCACCACGCGGCCCGCTACGGTCCGGTGTTCACTTGTCATGACTCCTCCAGCCCCATACACGAGGTCGGGGCGACGCCCGGGTCGGGGCACCGCCCCGTCAGCTGTCCACAGGCGCCTCCGCGTCGTGGTCGGCGCCACGCTGCGCCGGTGGCACCGCGCCGCCCGGCGAGCGCCGGCGGCGGAGGAACACCCACAGCGGCAGCAGAGCGAGTACGCCGCCGCTGGCCACCACGGCGCCCCAGGCGGGCAGGCCCCAGTGGTCGTCGTGCGCCTGCTGGCTGTCCATCGCCACGTCGTGGTCGATGTCGACGCCCAGCAGTTCCGCCAGCACCTCCAGGTATCTCGCGCCGAACCGCTCGCTCGGTTCGACATGGGTGTTCTCGCTGAACTCGTTCCAACTGATCACGCCGAGCGCGTCGGGTTGGGACAGCCGCGCCGCGGCGAAGGACGCGCGCAACGTCTCGCCGTCACGGCGGGCCACCTCCCGTCGCCCGCCGAGCTGGCGGGCGTCGAACCCCGGGGCGACCGGGGCGATCCACAGCCCGCCGTGCAGGTGCACCGCCCGGGACATCGCGGTCAGCCGGTCCCGGGTGCGGCCGTCGACCGGATCCGCCGACGACCAGTAGTACGCGTGGCCGTCGAGCGCCGTGCCGTACGTCGCCACCTCCTCGGTGGACTTGGCGGCGCCGAGGACCAGCAGCCGCTGCCGTGCGGCGCGGACGGTGTCGGCGACCTCCGCGGTGGTGAACCGGTCGCTGCCGTTCCAGATCACCACCGGCTTGTCGAAGACGTCGAAGACCGCGTCGGTGGCGTACCGGTCGGCGAAGAGGTCGAGGTCGGTGCGGACGGTGGCCAGGGGCAGGGGCTTGCGGCTGAAGTCGAGCCCCTGGTAGACGATGCCGAGCCGGAAGTCCTCCGCCCGGGCCACCTCGACCAGCTTGGCCAGCCGGGCGTCGAGCTGCGGCGTGTGCTTCCAGGAGACCAGGAAGCCGGTCACCCCGGCCGCCTTGGCCATCCGCACGTGCCGCCGCATGATCTCGGTATCGTCGCTGGAGTATCGCCCGAGCTGCGGGTAGTCGACCTTCGCCCGGTTCCACGAGGTCGGATTGAACCAGATGTAGTAGTGGGCGAGGACCGGCACCGGCCCGGCGGCGGGCGTGGCCGGCGCGGGTCCGCCCGCCGCCCGGGCGGGCCGCGACGCGACCACGCCGACGACGGCGGCCACCAGCAGCAGCGCCAGGACGGACCCGAGCCCCACCCGCAGCGGCCGACGCCACCGGCCGGCCCGCTGGCGCGACGGGCGCGCCCGGCGGGGCAGCAGGGCCCGCAGCCGCCGCCGCAGCGCCGGCCGGCCCACCAGGACCAGGCCGACCGCGACGCCGAGCACGCCGAGCACCACCAACGCCAGGTCGACGACGGTGATCACGCTGAGCATCACCTGCTGGTCCCGGCTGACGCTCACCGGCCGCCCGAAGGAGACCCCGCCACCCAGCACGGTCACCGTGTAGGTGCCCCGGGGCAGGTCGGGCACCAGGACGGTGCCGTCGGCCGCGAACGGCAGCCGCTGCACCCGCCCGTCGGCCCGGGTGAGTTGGATGCCGTCGCCGGCCCGCCGGGCGAAGAACATGTCGCTGGCGGAGAAGGACACCCTGAAGAAGAGCAGCTCGATCAGCCAGTCCTGACGTTCCCAGGGGACGAACTTGTGGCCGGCCCGGTTCACCACCGAGGTGCCGTCGACCATGACGGTGTCCACCACGTAGTAGAGCTGCTTGGAGGCCAGGCCCCGCGGGCCCTGCTGGGTGCGGCTCTCGGCGACCCAGAGCGGCCGGGCCAGGTCCGCCCCGGTCAGCTCGATCACCTCGCCGGTGTTGCTGCGCAGCCGCATCTCGGTCACCCGCTCGACCGGGACCGCAGCGCCGTCGCGGTCGGCGTAGCGCCACGAGACGCGGCGCACCGTGCGCAGCCCCACCTCCACGGTGCGGCTGTGCACCCCGTGGTCGAGGCTGCCCCGGAACCGGTCGAGCAGCACCCGACGGTCCGGGCCGACCTCGGTGGGCACCACCGTGAACCGCTGGTCCAGGCCGGTGAAGTTGCGCACCCGTACGCGCAGCATCCCCTTGGGGTCGGAGCGGGCCGTGTTGCCGTCGACGGTGACCACCACGCCCTTGATCGGCGGGACCATCTGGATCTTCAGGGTGCCGGGCAGCGCGGAGGCGGGCGCGGCGACGGCGGGGGCCGGCAGGAGCAGCACCGCCAGCACGCCGAGCAGCAGCGGCAGCAGCCGCCGGGCGCTCACCGGTGCCTCCGCCGGGCGCGCAGCGCCGCCGCCGCGACCAGCGCCGCGACCAGGCCGACCGCGAGGGCGTACGAGGCGTAGACCGGCCGGGGATCGGGGCGATGCAACGCCACCGGCACCCGCTCGGCGCTGAGCAGCACGCCGGGGCGCGGCGGCGCGGCGAAGTCGAACGCGCCCAGGAAGGTCTGCGCCTTCGCATCCCGACTGGCCAGCGGCTTCACCCCCCAGTTGACCTCGATGAACTTCAGGGCAGAGGTGAAGTCGAGGGTGGTCGAGTCGACGTACCCCCGGCGGGCGTACGGGCTGACCAGCAGCGCCGGCACCCGGAAGCCGTAGCCGTAGCGGTCGACCTGGGGCGGGGTGACGTGGTCGTACCAGCCGCCCCAGTCGTCGTAGGACCACAGGAACGCCGACGACGACCAGTCCGGGGAGCGCATGAGCTGGGTGAGCAGCGCCCGGACGAGGTTCTGGCCGGAGCCGATGTTGCCGGGCGGGTGTTCGCTGTTGCCGGACGGGGCGATGAAGGACACGGCGGGCAGGTCGCCCCGGGCGGCGTCGGCGTAGTACTCGTCCAGGTCGACGATCTTGCTGGACAGCCGGGGGTCGTCGACGTAGCGGGCGTACGCGAGCAGGGGCACCCAGATCACCTGCGCGCCCCGGTCGATGTTCTCCTCCTCCACCCGGGACCGGAAGGTGATCGTCGGGTCGTAGTTCTGCACGTAGAACTTCCAGCTGATCCCGGCCGCCTCCAGCCGGTCGAAGATGGTGGGGATGTCCCCCCAGCCCTGCGCCGGGATGGTCTCGGCCTTGCCGGCGGCGCCCGGCCCGCCGGTCACCCGGTACATGTGGTTGCGGATGCTGCCGGAGTTGGAGGAACTGAAGAAGCGGTCGAAGAGCACGTACTCGTCGGCGACGTTCCAGTAGTAGGGCAGGTTCCGCTCGTCGTAGTAGGCCATCGCCATCCGGCCGTCCTTGCCCTGCTTGCTCACCCCCTCGACGAAGCCGTCCATCCGGCCCCCGTTGTACTGGGTGCGGAACGCCTCGGCGGAGTGGTCCAGGTCGATCGCGCCGAGCTTGCCGATGTGGAACGGGGTGACGCAGGGCTCCGGCACGCCCCGCTTCACCGGCATGCAGACGTCCTTCGGGAACCCGTCGACGCCGGGCCGGGTGCCGAAGTAGTTGTCGAACGTGTGGTTCTCCTGCATGAGGAAGATGAAGTGCTCGATGGGCGTGGTCGTGCGCGACGCCGGCCCCGGCGTCGGCACAGCCGGCGCGCTCGGGGTCGGGGCTGACGCGCTCGGGGTCGGGGCGGGTCGGGCCAGCGCCGCCGACGGCCAGGCCGGCAGGGCCAGACACGCCAGCAGCGCGACGAGCGACGTCCGGCGGGACCACCGCGACGCGGCGGCGGACGGCGGGACGGGGGTCGGACGGATCATGGACGCACCTCGTAGACGACCACCACGGGCACCGGCGTCACGCGACCCGAGGCGTCGGGAGTCCCGACGTACTCGGTGTGCACGACCCGGCCGTGGTACCGGCGGACGAGCGTCATCAGCCGGTCGGCGAAGAAGGGGGACCGCCGCGCGGAGAACGAGTCCCACACGACGTAGTGCAGATTGTTGTTGCGCAGCCACCCGTCCGGGTTGTGCAGCGGCACGTAGGACGGGTTGCGGTGCAACGGGTTCGGGCTCACCGACAGGCCGTAGCTCTGCCGCTGGCTGTAGAACCGCACGATGTTCGACATCGAGGGGCCCAGGGTGAGGATCACCGAGCCCTCCGGGGTGTGCGCGGTGATCCAGCGGCCCGCCTCCCGGCCGCCCGGCACGCCGCCGGAGCCGGCGAGGAACGTCGCCCGCCCCTGATGGCTGACCGCGTCCCAGGACGAGGCCGCCAGGGTGCCCGCGACCAGGGCGACGGCGGCCAGCCGGACCAGCCGGCCGGCCCGGGCCGGCACCGGGCGGGCGGAACCGCCCCGGCCGGGCAGGCGCAGCCGCGCCGGCACCGGCACCGGCAGCAGCACCAGGGCCCGCGCGCCGAGCAGCGCCACCGGCACCACCACCGGCAGCAGGTACTGGAAGCCCTTGACCGGCCAGAGCTGGAAGAACACCACCGGCACGGCGATCCACGACAGCAGCAACGTCTCCCGCCAACCGTTTCGCCGCCGGGCCCACCAGAGGCCCCCGGCGGCGGCGACGAGCAGCAGCACCCCGATCGCCGTCGGCACGTTCTCCAGGTAGAACGACATCGGATGGTTGGGCCGGCGGAACAGCTGCCAGACCAGGTAGTTGCGGCCGCTGTCCGACCGCCCGGCCAGGGACTGGGAGACGGGGTGGGCCGCGAAGACGACCACGAGCGCCGGCAGGGCCAGCAGCGTGGCCCGCACCGGCCGCCGCACGCCCGGGGTGAGCGCCAGGAACGCGTAGACGCTGCCGGCCAGCACGGCACTGGTCTCCTTGGCCAGCATGGTGAGGCCGAGCATCCCGGCGGTGGCCACGTACCAGGCCAGCTGCTGCCGCTGGACGTAGCGGACCATGCAGTAGAGCGTCAGCGTGCTGAGCAGCACCATCGGCCCGTCCAGCAGGATCTGCCGGGTCACGATCACGTGGTACGGCATCACGGCGAGCAGCAGCGCCGCGACCAGCCCGACCCGGCGGCCGTAGAGGCGGGCCCCGAGCGGGTACACCGCCAGGACGGTGAGCACCCCGATCACCGCGACGACCCAGCGGCCGGTCATGCCCGCCTCGCCGGCGCGGAACAGCGGGGACAGCAGCGCCTGGAACAGCATCGGGTGCGCCCGGAACACCGGGAACAGGTCGGTGTAGCCGGGGTTGCCGGCCAGAGCGGCGGCCTGCCCCGCGTACACCACCTCGTCGCTGTTGAATCCGAAGAAGTCGATCCGCCAGGCCCGGACGAGCAGGGCCAGCCCGGCGATCGCGGTCAGCGCGGCGGCCGCCGGCCACCGCCCGCGCCTCACCGTCGACAGCCACGCCACCGGCGGCGGGAACCGGCGGCGGGCCGGGCCGTCCGGACGGCCGCGGCGCTGGCCCGGCAGGACGGCCGTGGCCGCGTCCGACACGCTCACGCGGGCTCCCCGGCGGCCGTCAGGTCCCCGCTCCAGCGCGGCCACGCCTGGGCGGGCACGACCTGGGTCGGCGCCCCGCCGCGCTCGCCGCGCAGCAGCCGGGGAATGTCGTCGGCCCAGCCGAACCGGTCGGAGACGATGACCCGGCTGCGCACGTGGGACAGGAAGGCGGCCAGGATCTCCTGCTCCCGGGCCCGCAGCTCCGGGTAGTGCAGGCCGTCGATGACCAGCGACGGCGCGAGATACCGGAAGGGCGGGAAGCCGTACGCGTCGTCGGTGTTGCGGATCATCCGGGTCACCGTCTCGTCGTGGTCGAGTTCGCTGATCGCGGGCCGGCCGCGCTCGATGACGAAGAGCTCCTCGACCCGGGCCGTGGTGCCGATGCGGCAGGGCACCAACCGGTCGACGCTGTACTTCGGCGGCGGCACCAGCAGCTGGGTGACGGCGTTGATGCCCATGATCGGCAGGTTGAACCGGGCCAGGGTCAGCGCCAGCGACCGGCCGCCCTTGGAGTGCAGCCGGCTCTGCAACTGCAGCCGCCGCCACTCCCGGGGCGTCAGGTCCTGCGCCTGCACGGCCCGCAGGGTGTGCGCGCTGATGGTCAGCGGCTTGGGGAAGCACGTCGCGGTGCCGTCGGGCCGCACGATCGTCATGTCGTCGGAGAGGAACAGCCCGCCGTGGTCGCGCAGCAGCCGCAGCACGGTGGCGGTCTTGCCGGTGTCGGTGAGCGCGGAGAGCATCACCCCGACGCCGTCGAGGGTCACGCACGCGGAGTGCAGCAGCATGTGGCCACGGGCGACCATCACGAACCGCAGCAGCGCCTCGACGATGTTCGTGTAGACCACGTGCGGGGACCGGGCCAGCAACGGGCCGACCTGGATCTCGATGGGTGAGCCGAGCTGGATGCGGAAGTTCGCGCCCAGACGGCCGAGCTGCTCCTCGTAGCGCAGGACCGACCGGTCGGCGTACTGGGTCATCGCGGCGCGGCGCTGCGGGCCCCGCCCGCCGACGTCGCTGACCCGCACCGCGATGTCCACGTCGGCGTCGGCGACCCACTGGGCCCGGAAGAACTCCAGCTCGGGCAGCATGATCTGGGACCCGATGGTCACCACCCCGGCCACGTCGTACCGGTACTTGAGGTACTGGTAGCGATGGCGTGACGGCGGGGTGACCTCCTCGGCGGCGCCGGAGGCGATCAGCAGCCGGACCGGGTCGCGCCGGCCGCGGTCCAGCGCCGCGTAGATGACCTGGTCGTTGACGAGGAAGCGGACCAGGAACAGCGCCACCAGGGTCGCCGCGTTCGCCACCAGCACCCCGACGCCCGCGAATACCAGGGCCTGCAACACGGGCAGCCGCAGCAGCAGCAGGACGTTGTTGAGCAGGAAGAACCGCACCGCCCGGGCGGGCAGGGAACCGGTGCGCGTCCGCCGGTAGATCAGGTTGTCCACCAGCAGGAAGTTCCACGAGGTGGACAGCTGGGTGGCCAGCGCCGCGCCGAGGAGATGGTGCAGCTTGGCGGGTTCGTAGAAGAACCAGAGCGCGGCGGTGTTCACCACCATCCCGGAGAGCCCGACCAGCCCGAAGCAGATCATCCGGACGAGCTGGCGCAGCCGGTCGGCCGGGGTGCGCGGACGGTGCCGGATCTGCCCGACCAGTCGCCGGCCGCGCAGCCGCGACAGGTGCCGCAGGAACGTCATCCCCTCCCGCAGGGACGCCTTGGACCGGCCCTCGTGCCGGGGCGCCATCTCGTACGCGACCTCGGCGACCCGCGCGCCCGGGTGCCGGACCAGCAGCTCCAGCAGCACCTTGAAGCCGAGCGGGTTCATCCGGTCCAGCCGCACGGCCGCGCGCCGGAACGCGAAGAGGCCGCTCATCGGGTCGCTCACCGTCGCCAGCCGGCGGGGGAACATGGCTTTCACCAGTCGGGTGGCCGCCGACGAGGTGACCTCCCGCAGCGGGCCGTCCAGGCCTGCGGTGGAGCCCTTGCCGGCGTACCGGGTGCCGATCACGACGTCGACGTCGTGCCGCATGGCGACCGCCGCGAGCGTCGCGGCCGACTCCGGCGGGTGCTGCAGGTCCGCGTCCATGACGAGCACCCACTCGCCTCGGGCGTGCCGGACGCCGAGCAGGACCGCGCCGCCCAGGCCGCCGGCCCGCGCCTCCGGCGGCCGGTGCAGCATCCGTACCGGCACCGGGGCGGCGGCGGACGCCGCGGCGATCACCCCGTCGGTGCCGTCGGTGCTGTCGTCGACGAACAGCAGCTCCGCCCGCAGGGGCACCAGCAGCGGGTCGAGGCGTGCCATCAGCACGGGGATGTTCTCCGCCTCGTTGCGGGTCGGCACGATGACGGTCAGCCGGGGCGGCGGCGAAGCGTCCGGTGCGCGCAGCTCGCGTGGCCGCGGTACGGCGTCTTCTCCGACGGCTTGCCGTGCGCGGGCGTCCGGCCCGTGTCCGATCATGGGGAACCTCTCCAGGCCCCGGTTCCCGAGCAAGCCCGGAGCCATTCACAGTCATTGGGAGAAACGGCAGATGAATGCAGGAAAGCGATTCACGTACGCAGTGCAGTGCCAGCGGATTCCGCCGGCCTTATAAGTTCGCTCGGATACGGGAGAGGTTATGGGGAATGACCACGAGAGGTCCAATGCCTGAACAGTCAAAAAATAGACATAGCCATTACGCGCATGGAGATATCCGATTTACGAAACCCAAGCCTGCAGTGCAGGTCGAGCTGGGAGGTCGCACATTCCTTCGACCCGCTTCCACCGCGCCAGGTTCACGAAACTTCCACAGAAACACCGCGACGCCGAACAGGAAACGAATTCCCGTTCGGCGTCGCGGCCAGATTCAATCAAAGACGCGTTGCCTGGATCGGCGAAGCGACATCGGTGCGGAGACGGTCAGGGGACGGCCACCGCGTGGCCCGACCCGACGACGCCGACGCCCTGTGTCGAAGGTAGCTGGTCGTGCAGATCGCTGATGAAGTCGGACCGGCCGGCACCGCTCCAGTCGCACCACGCTCCCGCCGGGGCAGGGCTGCGACATCCCCGGGAACTTTCGATCGCGGTCCCCTCGCCCCACTCGTTGTAGCTCGTCACCAGCTGCCACGGCGCCCCCGAGGCGTTCATCCGGGCCAGCCCCGCCCGCCAGCGCGCCCGGTCCCGGGACAGGAACGGCGCCTGGCCGTACGGCAACCCGGCCTTCCAGAACCCCGGCGAAACGGTGTACGACCCCTCGCCGGGGGCGCCGCTGAAGTCGTGCTCCGCCCGGGCCGGTCCGTACTGGTGCCACCCCGCCACCCCCGCCGTCCCGGAACAGCCCGAGTAGCCGGAGAAGACCTTCAGGTTGACGTGGACGGTCTCCCCGAACCGCCGCTGGAGCAGCGACCGGGCCTGGTTCCAGCGGTCAACCGTGGCGCAGCCCTGCGCGGTCGTCAGGTCCCCGGCGTTGTACACGAAGACGGGCATGCCCCGGTCGGGCAGCACGGCGAGCGCGGAGCCCTGCCCACCGTAGGTGGCCCGAAGATAGTGCAGGTCGTCGGCGATGCGTTCGGGCGTCGGGTCGGACGTGCCCTCCGGCTCGTAGTAGGGCGCCCAGCCGAACCCGGTCCCCTGAGCTGCCCGGACCATCGCCGGCCACCGCCGGTCCGTCACCGTGCCCCGGCCGAACCACGACGCGATACCCAAGGTGATCCCGCCGTACCTCATGTCCGCGACCTGGGCCCGCACCACCGATTCCTCGACCGTGTACCGGCCCCGGGCCGGCACATAGTTGGTGAACGGGTCCAGGCCCTGCTGCCGCCACGCCTCCGGGAACCACGGGTAGTAGAAAGCCGCTCTGATCACCGCCGGAGCCCGTACCACCAGACGGAAGACGACGGTGTGCCGGGCCGACGCGCCGGCACCGGTGACCACCAGGTCGTACGTGCCGGCGCGGGTGGACACCGAGGTCCGCACGGTCAGTACGGCCGACCCGCCGGAGCGCACCGCAGCCGGTTCCACGGTCGCGGTCGTTCCCCCCGGCAGGTTCCCCGCCATCAGGGAGACCGTCTGCGCCGCCCCGGTCGTGACCATCGTCCGCACCGTGGCCTGGACCAGGTTTCCGGCCACCGTCGAGGCCGACCCGGGCACCATGGCCAGGGAGAAGTCGTCGCCCACAGTCGGACGGGACACCGTGGCGCCCGCATCCGATCGGACCGGCTCGGCGAGTCGAATCGGACCGGCGACGAACTGGCCGCAGGCGACGAGACTCACGACCAGCACCGCGGCACATGACATCAGCCAACTCCCACCGACGTAGATCGCCCAGGCTGCGACCCGATACCAGACAGAACGCAGCAGGCCGCCGAACGTGACTGCCCTCAACCCAAGGAAGGGCCCCTTGTTGACGATTTCGGTAGGGGAGGGCCCCCTTGTCTGGGCGGCGTCGGTCCGGGGCATCCCATGACGCCGGTTGATCGACTTCATGCCGGCCAGATGGGGGTGTCCCGTCCGGTTGATACCGCCATGTCGCCGACCTGGGAGTCGATCAGACCCGGCCGCGCAACGCCTGTCGCGACGCGCCGGCCGGACTAGGCGCTACCCTGACACCATGCAGGGCGTCGTCTCCCCCACCACGACCGGCGGGGCTTTCCTGGCCCGCCCGGGCCGCCCCGCTGTCGTCACCGCCACCCTGACCGAGCTGACGGGTCCGACCCGGGGCGTCGTCGAGCTGCCCGTACGCCTGATGTGGAGCCCGGATCGCGCCTTCGACCTCGGCGACCCGGACGACCTGCTCTGGATGTACGAGAACGTCCTGCGCGAGACCACCCGCGCGGCCGATCTGCGCCAGTTGGTCAACGGCCACCTGCTGCGCCAGGTCTGGTGTCTGCTCAACCTGCCCCGTGGGGTACGCGACGCGTGGGAACGCCGCCACCAGGTCCTGTCCGGCGAGGCCTACGGCCTACGTGCGGCCGGGGCCGGCGGCCGGGCCCTGCCCGCGGCGTGACCGAGGCCGCCGCCCCGCCTGACGACTTCTATCGCGAGGTCGCCCGGGTGGCCCTGTCGGTCGCCGGGCGGCACCGGTTCGTGCTGGGCGGCGGCGTCGCCTGGGCCGCGCACGGGCTGTTCTCCCGCCCGACGGAGGACGTGGACCTCTTCGCCGACGTCGAGGGGGCGGCCGCTGCGGCGGCGGCCGGGGTGCGTACGGCGCTGGAACACGCCGGGTTCGAGGTGACCGACGCCGACCCGGACAGTGACCTCGCGGAGTTGTTCGCGGGGTTCGACCGGGACATGAAGGACTTCGTGGTGAGCCGGGGGCCGCGCCGGATCCGGCTGAGTCTGGGCCGCCTCGACCGGTACCGCAGCCCCGTGGTGATGGACCTCGGGCCGGTGATGGACGTCCGCGACCTGGTGGCCAACAAGACGGCGGCGCTGGTCAACCGGCGGGAGGTCCGGGACTTCATCGACGTGGCGTCGGTCCTCGAGCACTATTCGGTCGCGGAGGTGCTCGACCTGGCCCGGCAGCTCGACCCCGCGCTGGACCCGCAGGACGTGCGGGCCGCCGGCCACTACCTGGACCGCCTGCCGGAGCGTCGCTTCGCCCGGTACGGGCTGGACACGGCGCAGGTCGCGCGGCTGCGGGCCCGCCTGGCGGACTGGCCCCGCTGACGGTCGCCGCGCGGCAGCCGGCCCACGCCGACCCGACAGGCCCGCGCCCACGCCACAGACATGCGACCCGTCGGGCCGCTGTGGCAGGAGTGACGAGGGCTCGTTATGGTGCGCAACGGCGCCCACGAGGCGCGCGTCCGTTCCCCTGGAAAGGCACCTCATGACCTCCTCCTCCGGCGCCTCGCGCCGCCAGGTGCTGGCCGCCGCGGCCGCCGCCGCGACCGCGCCCCTGATCGCCGCCGCCCCGGCCCGGGCGGCCGGGTCGAAGGACCCGTCGACGTCGAAGGGCCCGAGGACCTGGGACCTCACCGTCCTGGGCACCTCGGACACCCACGGAAACGTCTACAACTGGGACTACTACCGGGACGCCGAGTACGACGACAGCAAGCACAACGACGTCGGCGTCGCGAAGCTGGCCACCCTGGTCAACCAGATCCGCGCCGAGCGCAAGGGCAGGGCGACCCTGGTCCTCGACGCGGGCGACACGATCCAGGGCACCCCGCTGGCGACGTACTACGCCAAGCAGGAGCCGATCACCACCACCGGTGAGACGCATCCGATGGCGAACGCGATGAACATCCTGAAGTACGACGCGGTGACGCTGGGCAACCACGAGTTCAACTACGGCCTGCCGCTGCTGGCGAAGTGGATCGGCCAGCTCGGCTTCCCGGCCCTCGCCGCCAACGCGGTCAACGAGGCGACGGGCAAGCCGGCGTACCTGCCGTACGTGATCAAGGAGGTCCGGCTCGGCGGGCACGGCGCGCCGAAGCTGAGGGTCGGCATCCTCGGCCTGACCAACCCGGGCGTGGCGATCTGGGACAAGGGCAACGTCGAGGGCAAGCTGATCTTCACCGACATGGTGGCGACCGCCGCGAAGTGGGTGCCGGTGATGCGGGCGCTCGGCGCGGACCTCGTCATCGTCTCCGCGCACGGCGGCGACAGCGGCACCTCCAGCTACGGCCCGGAGCTGCCCAACGAGAACCCGTGCACGATGATCGCCGAGCAGGTCCCGGGCATCGACGCGATCCTCTTCGGACACGCGCACAACGAGGTCGTCGAGAAGTTCGTGACGAACCCGCGCACCGGCGCGCAGGTGCTGCTCTCCGAGCCGTCCAAGTGGGGCCAGCGGCTGACCCGGATGGACTTCACCCTCTCCCGGGAGCGGGGCTGCTGGAGGGTCGTGTCGAAGCACGCGACCATGCTGAACACCAACACGGTGGTCGAGGACCCGGCGGTGCTCGCGGCCGTGCGCGGCCAGCACACCAAAACCGTCTCGTACGTCAACACGGTGGTCGCCCGGTCGACGGTGGAGCTGTCGGCGGCAGAGTCGCGGTACAAGGACACCCCGATCCTGGACTTCATCAACCACGTCCAGACCGAGGTGGTCACGGCGGCGCTGGCCGGCACGGAGCACGCGGGCCTGCCGGTGCTGTCGATCGCCGCGCCGTTCAGCCGCACGGCGGTCTTCCCGGCCGGTGACGTGCGCATCCGCGACGTCGCCGGGCTGTACGTCTACGACAACACCCTGGAGGCGGTGGTCCTCACCGGCGCCGAGGTCCGCGCCTACCTGGAGTACTCGGCGAAGTACTTCGCGACCCTCGCGGTCGGCGCGCCGGTGGATCCGGCGACGATCAGCGACCCCGCCGTGCCGGACTACAACTACGACGTGTTCTCCGGGCTCGACTACGACATCGACGTCAGCCGGCCGGTCGGCCAGCGGATCACCCGCCTGGTGCTGCCCGGCACCGACACCCCGGTCGCCGACGACGCCCGGTTCGTGGTCGCGGTGAACAACTACCGGCGCAGCGGCGGCGGCAACTTCCCGGGCATCGTGAAGAGCCAGGTCTACAACGCGCAGCAGGAGATCCGCCAGCTGCTCATCGACTGGGCGCAGGAGCGGGGCACCATCGACCCGGCCGACTTCTTCGTGCCGAACTGGAAGCTGGTCCGCGCGGGCGTGCCGGTCTTCTGAGCGTGACCCGTCGGCGGGCCGGGGTCGAGGAG
>NZ_JBHUVA010000112.1:0-16395 GCF_042670805.1 Micromonospora sp. NPDC057141
TTCACGATCAGCCAACGTCAGCATGTTGCGCACGGCGGGCATCCTGTCCCACCGAACCACCAAGATCAAGTGCTACGACTGACTGAACTCGCCGCTCAGAGGCCAGCGGGCCAAGGCAAACGAAGTTTTGACCTCACCCCAATCACAGCACCGTGCAAAAGTAGTCCGCAACGCGGATCAAACCGTCCGGAAACGAACGGTTCGCCGGGGAAAGCCCTTGGGGAAAATGTTCATTCTGACTCGCCTTGCGAGAACAGCTTCCAGCCATTCCACGACACCACCATCAAATTCTTCCCACAATGGGCCGCGCGGTTCCCCTAGAGCGACTTTCCACTGGCCGGAATCGCCGACGTGGTCAACTATCCAATACATGACGTCACCATTCTCAGAGCGACCAAAAGAAAGGAGGTCACCAGGACCGCGTGGAAGGGAGTGCCCCCGCTCGGCCAGATACCTTAAAGCCAAACCGGTGCGTTCGTGCTGATACTCCAGATCAAGCCCCCGCCGAGACGATTCGGGGCAGAAAATGTATAGAAACCCGCCGAAACAGCCGATTCCATAGCGCCCTATCAGCCATTTATAGTCCATGGGAAGAGCCACCCCCATGCGAGACTCGACCACAGCCCAGTCAACCTGCCGAGGCATCTCCTGCGGCGGTTCAACCAGCCGCTCGAAGGATTCCGGATCAAACATCACTAATCGCCATGACCAGACAGGCCTGCAGGATTAGAGACTTCCACCTCACCCAAGGCCGACCCGCCACCCTCTGACAACTCCGCACCTTCAACAAACCCCACTGAGACACATGTGGAACGCACTCCGATGTCCTAACCGCCGCATCCCACCCTCGATGAGACCCGCTCGCCTTCGTGCCACTAAACCTGCAGAATATGGTTAGCCTACATCTCACTGGCGGGTCGGGCTCTGATCAACCGCTGGCTCTACTCCGGAGCCGCAAAGTCAGCTTGGAGAACGCTCACCCTCCACGACTTCAATTTCAATTGGCTCCAGCCCGTTCAGATAGAGAACATATCCCGCCTCGCCGTCATCAACCAGGTCAACCGGAATCACCTCAAGCACATACTCAGGTCGAGGAAGGAACCCGAAATCAGCAGGAGGGTCGAACCTCCTAATCCCGATGACTCGAACTTTTGTTGGCGGAATCCCCACGAAGCACGCGTCTCCGCTATTTAACCCCGAAGGGTCTCGCTCCAGCCTCCAAGGCGTGTTGACCCAATCGTAGGCGTCAGGATCGCGTGGAAAACCCAAGGTGCCATCCCATGAGTTTTCCGAATCCGGATCAATCTCCCGCCAAGGCCAAGCGATGGTCAGTCGCCGAGGGGCCACCCTTGCGACGCGCGCTTCCGACGCCTCCGCAGAGATCAAGAGCACGTCACCCACTTTATAATCAAGCACCTCCGGCAAACCATCTCTCTTCACACCTACCAGTCCTCCTGCCAGAACAACGAAAACGGAGTCTTGTCCGCTCGACCGCCGAAATATCCAGCACCGCCAAACCTCATGCCATTACCATTAATCAGCGATACTGTAGCGGGGTTTGAACTTCGACCCGAAGGCGCGCAAGAGACTCATCGTCGTCAACATTCCCCTCAGCCCAGCCAACAACTACAAGAGCTTCGGAGATCGCTAAGCCAAACTCCTGACGCAACGCCGCGGCAGCCTGCATACACTGGCCAGCCTCTCCGTTAACTCGGATAGCCCTGGCGACATCTACAACGTCGCCGCCAGACTGCACAATCACGCGCAAGAAAGTACGCCATTCGGCTGCACCGTTCACCTTGGAAGCCCGAACTGCGGGCGAACTGGGACGCCATCCTTTACCACTGGGTCCGGACGAAGGATGCCTGTCGATCCGCGCTCTCGCGCCATACACTACCGCCGCTCTCCGCAGTCACCCAAGCGCGCCACGACGAATCAAGAGGATTGTTCTACGACCGCGAGAACATCCGCCTTGGTAGCGCCCGGCGGAATCGCCCCGTCGAAGCTATAAGAGTCATCACAAAAAATCAACTGTTCGTCGTTAGGTACTAACTTTCGGTACCAGACAACGAAATCGGCGACCATATCAATGGGGCCTTCCAGATAGATTCCCTGCCCATCCGCGTGGGCATACCCCTCTAGCTCACCAGCCCCTGAACGGAATGCCCATTCCACATCACGGACCTCAGATCCTGCGGCCCCCGACACAGCCAGTTTCACTTGGGCTTGCGGCCAATCATTGGCAAGTGCTCGCGCCAAGGCGTCTCGCCCTAGTCGCCAGTTGCCACTCTCAAATGCGGCAAGGTAGGTCACCAGCCAACTCCTATCTCAACACTACCGATCCTGGTATGCCGTGCTGTTGCATCAACCCCTGGAAGTATGGCACAGCGTCGGAGTGGTTCGTAATCACACGCAGACCGGTTAGCGGATTAGAGGGATCATTGATAACGGCAGCGTATCTTCTAAACTCATCATCAGTCTTAGCTGCAATCTTGCTTCGAATGAAGTCAGGAATACCCGATCCCGGAATAAATGGGCTCCGCCCCGGCTTGTCAATGAACTTCGCGTCGAGCAGCTCTCCGGTATCCCTGTCAAAGCCATCAGCCCAGACTCTCTCACCCCCACCGAGCGCACGGTATTCCGTTGATCCAGTGTGCGCGATTTGGTAGGCCTGCGCACTACCGCTACCGACCGCAGGCCGAGTATCAAGCGATAGCTGATATGACGTATTGCAGTTGTGGACGAGGACCGGCGCGGTGCCGGCGATCACATAGTACGTGTGGATGTCGGCGACGGTGAGGTCGTGCATCGGCTGGTTGCCGGTGTGGTTGCGTACTGCGGTGACGGTGACCTGGCGGCCGGGTCCGCCGCCGCCCATGCCGGCGCCGGTGCCGTCGCCTTCCAGGCGTTTGTCGTCGTGAACCAGCAGCCGGTGGCCGGGCCTGAGTTGACCCGCGTCGACCCAGCGCCGCTCAGTCGCGTCCCAGAACGGGTGGTGCTCGGTGGTCTTCAGGACCGTCCGCTTGCCCGAGGACTTGTCGCGTACGGTGACGTCGGTCAGGTTCCGGTCCTGGTTGAGGTGCAGTTGGGTGACGCGTTTCGCCTCGGTCCGGCCGCTGTCCGGATCGGTTGCCGCCACCTTGTCGCCGATGTTGAGCGCGGAGATGGGGCGGCTGCTGCCGTCGGCGAGCAGGATCCGGGTCGACGGGTCGAAGCTGTGGCAGTTCTCCTGCCGACGGCCCGAACCCGCCTGCGGCGAGCCGCCGCCCGAGGACCGGTCGGCCGCGCGCGCCGACGAGCCACCACCGCCACCGCTCCCGCCCCGACCTCCGCCGCTCTTGGTCGCGGCGGCGCGGGCCGAGGAGCCGCCTCCGGCCTTCACTGCGCTGCCGCCGGGCATCCGGCTGCCCAGGCTCGGCAGCCGGCTGGCGGCACCGCCGAGCGCCCGGGTGCCGAGGGCTCCCCCGAGTCGTCCGAGGCCGGCGGACGCGGCACCGTCGAGACCGCCCTCGATCATGGTGCCGGCCAGGCCGCTCCAGGAGAACTCCTGATCACCGCGGGAGACGTCGACCATGTAGCCGGTTCCTGAGGCGAGGGCCCCCGCGGCGGCGCCGGCGAGGATGAGGCATCCGACGCCGGTGGCGCAGAGGGCGCCGACAGCGACGGTGGCGATCAGGCCTGCGGCGGCGGTGGCGGCGAACCGCCAGGGGTCCTTCTTGATGGCCTTTACGGTGGCTTTGGCGCTGTCGATGGTCTTCTTGACGGTTTTCTTGGCTGTTTCCTTGACGCACTTGCCGACGCCCTTGGACAGGCAGCTGCGGGTGGCGTGGTAGGCGTCCTTGAGGGCTTGGGTCTTCTTCTTCGCCCAGCGGACGGTGGTCTTCTTGACCGTGTGCCAGGCTTTGGTGGCTTTGCTCGTGACCTTCTTGGCGCTGGATTTGACGTCTTTCCAGGCGCGGCCGGAGGAGACGTACGTGAAGGTGGAGGCGGTGTAGCTGGCGGCGGCGCGGAACGTGGAGACGGGGTTGGTGACGACCCTCGCGGCGCTGGAGATGCCCCGCTTGAAGCTGGACCAGCCGAAGTGTCCGGTGGGGTCGATGGTGGTGAGGGGGTTGCCGTCGCCGTACTGGAAGCGGTTGGCGGTGATGGAGTCGGGGACGGGGCTGACGTCGGCGCTGTCGCGGGTGTCGAACTGGCCGGTGGTGGTGTTGTACCAGCGGGCGTGCATGTTGACGCGGCCGGTGAGGGATTCGGTCCACTCCGACTGGTAGCCGAGGTTGCCGACCATGCCGCTGGTGGCGGTCACCTTGCCGAGGGGATCGTAGGTGGTGGAGCCGGCGATGGTGGTGCCGGTGGCGGTGAACTGGGCGACGACGTCGGTGTGCTGGTCGGTCCAGGTGTAGCGGGATCCGGCGCCGGTGCCGCTGCCTGTGCCGAGGAGTTCGCCGGAGGGGCCGCGGGTGTAGGTGGCGGTGCCGTCGCTGGCGAGGTCGTTGCCGAGGCCGGTGTAGGTGAAGCCGGGTTTGAGCGCCCGGCCGAGCGCGTCGTAGGTGTAGGTGGTGTTGGTGCCGCCGGTGCCCTGCTGGGTGATGACCTGGCCGAAGGCGTCGGTTTCGGTGGCGTACGCGGCGGACCCGTTGGCGGTGCTGCGGAGGGTGCCACGGGCGGTGTAGGTGTAGGTGGTGCCGTCGTTCTGGGTGCTGAGCTGGTTGCGGGCGTCGTAGGTGAAGGTCCTCGACCCGTTCTGGGTGCGGTTGCCGGAGTCGTCGTAGGCGTACGTCGTGTTGGTGGTGCCGTTGTTCCACGAGGTGAGCCGGTCGGCGAGGTCGTAGGTGTAGGTGTTGCTCGCGGACCCGGCGAGCCCGGTGGTGGTCTTCGAGGTTTCGTTGCCGTTGTTGTCGTAGCCGTAGGTGATGGAGCCGAGGGTGACGGTGCCGGCGGAGTTCTTGAGGGTGTCGGTCTTGAGTCGGTGCAGCGGGTCGTAGGCGAGGGTGCGGACGTTGTTGTTGGTGCCGTAGGTGATCGTCGCCGGTTGGGAGGTCTTGTTGTAGGTGACGGCGACGTTGATGCCGGTGGTGGGATTGGCGGTGGTCTTGAGCCGGCCGGCGACGTCGTAGGTGTAGTTGGTGGTGCCGGCGGCGTCCGTGCGGGCGGCCATGCTGCCGTCGCGGTTGTACGAGAAGGAGTTGCTGCCGGTGGGGCCGGTGATGGTCAGCGGGAGGCCCCGGTCGTCGTACCCGATGGTGTTCGTGCCGGAGGGGACGGACAGCGAGGTCAGGCGGCCGGCGTCGTCGTAGTCGAAGACGCGGTCGGTGGTGGTGGCTTCGGCGCCGCTGCCCGCGACCCGGGTGAGCTGGCCGAGGTCGTCGTAGGTGTTGGTGACGGTGACGCCGCCGGGTGAGTCCTGGCGGGCGGGGCGGCCGAGGGCGTCGTAGGCGACGGTGAAGGTGCGGTCGGCGACGTTGGGGTAGGCCGGGGTGGCCGGTTCGATCCGCGACTCGGGCAGTCCCCACGAGTTGTAGGTGGTCCAGAAGGCGTTGCCGCGGCCGTCGGTGAACCGGGTCTGGTTGCCGGCGAGGTCGTAGCCGAAGGAGGTGCCGATGGCGGTCGTGGTGGTGACCGGTTGGGTTTCGCTGGTGAGGTTGCCCCGGGCGTCGTAGCCGAAGTTGGTGGTGGTGCCGCGGGCGTCCTTGACCCAGGTGAGGTTGCCGTTGTCGTCGTAGCCCATTTTTTCGGTGGTCTGGACGACGTTGCTGGCGTCGAGGTTCTGCACCGTCGTGGGGCGGCCGACGCCGTCGTAGGCGACGGTGGTCCTGGTCAGGTCCGGCAGGATGGTGCGGACCGGGCGGCCGAGACCGTCGTAGTCGGTGGTGGTCACGTTGTTGGCGCCGTCGGTGACGGTGAGGGGTTCGCCGACCCAGTTGTAGGTGGTGGAGGTGGCAACGCCTTCGGGGGTGGTGACCTTGCGGAGCCAGGGTCCGGCGGCGGGGGTGTTGCCGTAGGTGCCGGTGCCGTAGTCGTAGGTGGTGGTGTTGGTGATCGGGGTGGGCTGGCGGACGACCTGGCTGCGGGTGAGCACGCGGCCGAGGTAGTCGTACGTGGCGGTGGTCTTGGCGCCGGTGGGGTCGACGGTCTCGAGGAGGTCGCCGACCTTGTCGTACGCGGCGGTGGTGACCTTGCCGGCCGGGTTGGTGACCTGCACGGTGTTGCCGAGCGCGTCGTACTCGAAGGTGGTGGTCTTGCCGCGCGCGTCGGTGGTGGACTCGACCTGGCCGAGGCCGTCGTAGGCGGTGGTGGTCTCGGCGGCGGGGATCGGGCTGCCGCCGGGTGGCGTGTAGGCGGGCCGGATGGTCTTGGTCGGTCGGCCGACGGCGTCGTAGCGGGTGGTGAGGACGTTGGTCAGCGGGTCCTGGGTCTCGGTCGGCTCGCCGAAGGTGTTGTAGCCGGTGCGGGACACGGGCACCGCCGGCACGGGCGCGCCGCCGCCGAACGTCTCCGTGGACACCGGCGGGGCGACGACCTTGGCCAGGTTGCCGGGGGCGTCGTACTCGTAGGTGGTGACGTTGCCCATCGGGTCGGTCACGGCGGTGATCAGGCCGCGCTTGTCGACGGTGTAGCTGGTGGTCAGCTTCTTCGGGGTCACCGTCGTGGTGGCCTTGCGGCCGTTGCCGCCGCCGTAGAGGGTGCCGACCTCGTCGGCGCTGAGTTCCTCCTGGAAGATCTGCACGTTGTCGATGGCGCCGTTGACCAGTTGCGCCTCGTTGGGGCCGATGAGGATGCCGCCGACGGACAGTGGGGTGACGGCGTTCCAGGGGGTGGGTTGGGTGGTGCTGCCCGACAGCGAGCCGTTGACGAACAGGCTCATCTCCTTGGTGCCGGCGTCGAACACGGCGACCAGGTGGGCCCAGGTGTTCACGGCCGGCGCGGCGCTGGAGCGCGCGGCGCTCCAGGTCGTGGAGGTGGTGTCCGTCCGGGCGGCGGCGAATTCCCAGCGGTTGTAGGACTTGCTGTACTTGAGGAAGAAGGCCCCGTTGTTGTTGCCGCCCTCGCCGACGACCGTCTGGTCCTGGTTGAGGTCGCTGAGCTTGACCCAGGCGGACACCGAGTACGACTGGGTGGTGTTCAGCGACGGCTGCGCGGTCTGCAGGACGTTCGTGCGGGTGAACAGCGCGGCGCCGTCGGAGCGGCCGACCGGGCCGTTGTAGGAGTAAAGGGTGCGCTGCGACGGCGAGGAGTCGTACGCCTCGTAGCCCGCCGCCTCCTCCATCCGCCACCAGCCGGTGGGTAGCGCCCCACTCTTGACGCTGACGCTCTCCGAGGTCACCCGGCCCATCGGGTCGAAGGTGTTCTCCACAGTCTGCAGGGGCGTCCGGAGCTGCCCGGCAAGACTCTGGGTGCTGATGACGTGGTCGTCGGCGTCGTAGGAGTACGTCGTGACCCGTTCGAGGTCGCCCGGCTGCTCGATCGACGAAACCAATCGCCCAGCGGCATCGTAGTCGTAATGGGTCCAGTTGGCGCCGTTGTCGACGCGCTGCGAGTACAAGTTGCCGGCGGCATCGTAGTCGTTCTCCTCGATGACAGAACGCTTGACACCGTCGGTGCGGCTAATCTTTGTGAGGTTGTCGTTGTGGTCGTACTCGTACTCGGTCACCCAGTTCATCGCGTCGGTTTCCGAGGCAAGGTTGCCGTTGGCGTAGTAGGCCTTCGAGGAGACGCGCGTGCTGGTGCCGTCGGTGCCGGTGATCGTGCTGGTCAGATGCTGGCCCGCCGCGTCGTAGGTGTCGGCCTTGATGCGCAGGACGTCGTCCTCCGGGCAGGGACTTCCCGTGGCTGGGCTGGATGCGCACGCGACCGTCTTGGTGGTGTTGCCGTAGCTGTCGTACTCGAAGAGCGTGACGGCCCCGACGGGGTCGACGGTCTTGACCACTTGACCGTGCAGGTTGTAGTCGCTGGTGGAGTCGCGGGGGGCGTCCCCGCCGGTGGTGTCCTCGACCTTGCGGTAGGTGACGTTGCCGTCGGCGTCGTAGGTGGTCGTGGTCCTGGCGGTGTGGGTCGCGCCGGTCACCTGGTTGAGTACCGGCGGGTCGAGTTGCTCGACGACCTGCCCGGCCGCGTCGTAGGTGTAGGTGGTGGTCAGGTTGCCGACGGGCGCTTCGGCCTTGACGGTCTTGGTGCGGGTGCGTCCGATTCCGTCGTAGGTGAACTCGGTGACCAGCCCGGCGGGGTCGGTGATGCGGACGGCGTCGCCGGCGGAGTTGTACTGCGTCTGCTGCGTGGCGCCCTTGGCTGACACGGTGGTCAGCGGGAGGCCGGGTGGGACAGTGCCGCCCCCGACGGCGGGTGTCGTCGCGGTGGAGTACGTCATCGTCGTGGTACGCCCAGCCGTGTACCCCACAGTGGGCGGTGAGGTGACGCTGATCCGGTTCCCAGCGGTGTCGTAGCCCAGTTTGGTGAGGTAGGTGTTGTTGGTAACGACCTCCGATCGGGCGTCGCGCACCTCGATGAGCTGGTCGTTGCGCGGATCGGGGGTGAGGTTCACGGTGGTGGAGTCCGGCCAGTACTTGTAGTACGTGCTGTCACACCACGTCTGGTCGCGGCAGACGGTGGAACGGATGGTGTTGCCCCGCACGTCGCGGCCGGAAGCCGTCTTCATGCCAAGGGGGTCAAACTCGATGGACTCGAAGCCGCCGACGTCGTAGCCGTAGGAGGTGGTCCGGCCGAGCGCGTCGGTGGCGGCGATGAGCCGGTTGCCGTTGACGATGTCGTAGACGTCGGTGGACGTCTTGTTCGCCGGATCCGTGGTGGTGACGGTGGCGACCGGGGTCAGGGTCGCCGTGGGGCCGGTCTGCGCGGCGCTCTTCGCGGCCCGGTAGTGGGCGTCGACCTCCGCCGGCGGGAGTTCCCGCTCGTAGTAGGCGAACTCGGCGATGTTGCCCTTGAAGTAGCTGACGTCCCCCGACGAGCTGGGCCAGCCCCGGGTGGTGCCGGCACCGACATAGGAAACGGTGGCGTTGGTGGCGACCATGGCCCCGAGGAAGCCGACGATCTTGTTGTCGAGGTATAGGGTCTGCCGGGTCGTCGACGCGGACAGCACGACGTGGTGCCACTTGCCGTCGTTGACCTTCGTGGTGGAGGTGATGGGCGCGTTCCAGGTGCCGTTGTAGAACTCGCCGCGAAGCAGGCCGTCGGCACCGACGTACAACGCCGGCGTCCAGTTCGTGGTGGTGGGGGCGTTGTTCAGCTCGTTGCTCTGGTAGGAGTAGAGGACCCCGCTGGCGGCGTGGTTCGTCGGCGTCTTGAACCACATCTCGACGGTCGTGTTGTCCACGAGCGGGAAGTCGACGCCCGGATAGACCTGGTTGGCGGGGTTGTATGGCTGCAGGTAGGACGAGGTGCCGTTGAAGATTCCGCCGTAGGTGTCGGAGAACGGGCTGGTGTCCGACTGGTTGGTGTCGAAGGTGACCGCGTTGTAGCGGGCCTCGTGGCTGTGCACGACGTTGACGGCATCGGCCGGCGCCTCGACGTCCCCCAGCCGCCAGTAGTCCGTGGGCTGCGAGCCCAGCACCGACGACACGTACACCAGGCTGGAGCCGGACGCGGCCGGCGCGCCGACCTTCCACACGCCGCCGTTCTCGTCGGTGATCTGGGCGACCCGGCCGGTGACGCTGTGGTAGACGACCTGGGCCTGGACCCGCCCGGAGGCGCTGGTCACCAGGGACAGCTGCGGGGTGCCGGCGCGACCCGACTCGTACGCCGCGGCGACGTCGGTGCCCGTCAGGCCCCGGTTGTGGTAGGCGACGTCGGCGATCGACCCGGTGAAGAAGGTGGCCGTCGGTGTGCTGTGCGGCTGGTTGGGCCAGGCGCCGCCGAGGAACCCGGCGCCGAGGTAGGCGTTGCCGGCGTCGAGGCTGTGCAGGTTGATCGCGCCGGTCAGGCTGCCGATCTGGGTGCCGTCGAGGAACAGTTGCTGGCTGCCGCCGTTGCCGGCGAGGACCACGTGGTGCCACTGTCCGTCGGTGACCGGGCCGGGCGAGGACATCGCGCCCGCCGGGTTCGCGGTGCCCAGTTCGCCGTGGAGCCTGCCGTCGGAGCCGACGTAGAGGGCGGGGACGTATGCCGCGGATGTGGTGGCGGCGGGTGTGACCTGGTCCTTCTGGTAGCTGAACAGCACTCCGTTGGGGGTGCTGGTCTTGAACCACAGGCCGATCGACTGGTACGCGCTTTCGGCGACGGCCTTCGCGGGCAGGGCGACGCGCGAGGTGGTGCCGTTGAACGTCGCGGACGTCGACGTCGAGTCCGGCAGCGCCGCCGCGCCGCCGAGGGTGACGTCGGTGTAGGTGCCGGTGTCGGCGCCGTCCTTGGAGATCACCGCGCTGAGGGCGGCGGTGGCGTTCGGGGCGTCGTTGAGTCGCCAGAACGCGTACGGGTCGCTGTTGAGGACGGTGTTGACGTGCTGGGACACCGACGTGTAGCCGTAGGTGTCGCACTGGGTGCCGGCGTCGGGTTCGCAGACCGACGTGAGCAGGTCGCCGGCGTAGCCGTAGGTCCAGGTCTGGACGGTTCCCGGGTCGGCCGGCACGACCGGGTCGGTGCTGACGGTGGCGACGTGCGCGACCGTGGCGGTCGGCGGCGTCGACCAGGTGAACGACAGGCTCCGGTTGGACGCCGCCGACGTCATCGTCTCCAGCCGGTCGCCGGTGCCGTACTGGAAGGTCAGCGCGCGGCCGGAGGCGTCGGTGATCTTCGTGATCCGGTGCACGCCGGTCCCGGTGGCCTGGGTGAACTCGTAGGACGTGGCGTCCTTGTCCGTCAGGGAGTATCCGCCGGTGATCGGCTTGAACACCGAGTGGCGGCCCAGCGGCGCGACCCAGGTGCCGCTGTTGTTACGGCCGAACGCCACCTCCTGCCCGTCGGGGTAGCGCACCGTCACCGTCTGCAGTGTGTTCGAGGCGTCGCGGTTCTCGGAGGTGCGCATGTCGAGGATCGACGACCAGCCTCGACCGAAGGCGTTGTCGGTCCTGGTGTCGAGGCTGTTGTAGTCGCGGTTGACGGCCAGCGCCGGTCCGACGGTGGTGACCTGCGCGTCGGTGTCGGAGGTCGTGTAGTTGCCGACGTTGCCGTCGTAGCCCTTGCCGCCGTTCTGGGCGAGCGCGGAGGTGACCGGGGGTTGTGGCACCTGGGGGGTGAACGCGTACATCGGTGTGGTGGCGCCGGTGGAGGAGTAGTCGCTGACCTGGACGGCGTACAGGTAGGTCTTCTTCCACTCCAGCACGCCGGCGGGGACCTTCCACACGCCGCCGGCCACCCAGCCGGAACTGGTGATCTGCGTCGCCTGGTCGTTGTAGACGAGGAAGTTGAACCGCAGGCCCTTCGCCGGCCAGTTGTCCGGGTCGTGGCCCTGGGCGATCAGTTCCGGGGTGAGGGCGTCGACGGTGCCGTTGTTCGCCGGGTACCGCAGGTCGACCTGCGGGGCAACGTTGTCGGTGTAGGTGACGTCGATGAACGGGCCGCAGTCGATCAGCCCGTAGGCGCTGTTGTTGCAGTCCAGGTTGGCGTTGGCCGACGTGAACCGCTTCCACGCGACGGTGTCGGTCTCCGAGGCGGTCAGGGCGAGCCCGTAGTTGCTCGCACCGGTCACCCACTCGTTGACCTCGGTGGCGTTCAACGGCACGGACACCCAGGTGCCGACGGTGCGGACCGCGTTGACGTTGCCGCACGCGGCGGCGCTGCTCGGCGACGCGTTACCGATCGAGCTCGTGTAGGAGGGGAAGTTGCTGTAGGTGACCGACGCCGCCGACCAGCTCTGCGTCACCCGGTGCACGTCGAAGCGGCGGGCGGCGCACTCCCCGCCGAGGCCCTGGTAGCTCATGAACACGTTCAGGTCGGCCGCGCTGAGCCGCTTGCCCGCGTAGGTGGTGCCGAAGGTGGGGAAGGGCAGCAGCGCCTTGGCGCTGCCGGTGCCGAACGACCCGACCGCGACGTTGTCCGCGGTGAACCGCGCGGTGGTGCTGTCCGACTGCACGTACGTGTCGTCGGTGTTCGTGGCGATGGTGCCGGTGGTCGGGTCCAGCTCCACCGGGAACGTCCGTGCCGGGTCCCGCAGCCAGGCGCCGTCGATCGACACCTTCAGCGCCTGCCCGTCGCCGTGCTCGACGATGGCGTAACGGATGTCGTGGAAGGTCGCCTTCGCCCCGGTCCGGTCCACCGTCGAGTCCTGCATCCACCCGACCGGCATGACGGCCGCCGCCTTGCCGTTCTCGTCGAGGAAGCGCACTTCGCCGTTGTCGTCGACGCGCGCCGTCAGGCCGGTCAGGCGCAGCGGGTACAGGTACTCGGTCGCCACGTCCGCCGAGTGGAAGACGAGGCTCTCCTTGACCGCGTTGCCGCTGACGCGGAGCGTCAGGTCGACGTTGGGAAACACGCCCGGATAGGTGGCGACACCGCGCTCGACCGACGCCGTGCTGGGCGCGGCTCCGGCCAGGTCGTAGCCGAGGCTCTGCCCACCCGGGAGACCCATCCGCACCAGCGGGGTCGCCGAATCGGTGCTTCCGGCGAGGGACACGTCGATCGGGACGGCCCTGGCCCGCAGGCGCCCGCCGTCGGAGGTGAGGCTGTTGTCGATCCGCTGCCAGCGTCCCTGCCGGTCCTTGAAGTTCACCGGGCTCTGCCGCACCCGGCGGGTGTAGGAGCCGTCCGGGTTCTGGAAGACATCGGAGGTGCTGGTGGACGCCTCCGGGACGTGCCTGCTGGCCGCGGGGTCGAACCCGTCGGCGGATCGGGTGGTGCGCTTGCCCGTGGCGGGCTTGCGCGACGTGTGCAGCGCCAGCTCGCCCGGGGCAGGCCGCACGGAGCTGTGGTCCTGCACGGGCGGCGAGTCGACGTAGTGCCCCCGCTGGGGTGACCGGCCCATCTGCTGTTTCGGAACCGCCGGGTCGGCCCACGAGAACCTGAGCGCCAGCAGGTCAGACAGCCAGGACAGCGGGAACCCGGTGTTGCCCTGGTGAGGCAGCGGCGCCTTCGGAGCGGCCACCGTCATCAGCATCGTCAAGACGAGGACGACAGCCAGGCGACCGGTGGCCCGACGTCGACGCCGGCGGCCGGGGCGGCCACGTACCGCTAGCTGCGCATGCTGCCACCGACCGCCCATGGCAGCCCTCCCCCGTTGATCAGATCACACCGAGAGCAAAGCTTCGTGGACGCTCCGTAATAACGCAAGCATGGAAGTATGCAAGATTATCTGGTAGACGTTGCGACCCAGACCTCGCCGACCGCCGCCTCGACCCCCGTCCGGACGCCGTCAACCGAGGCAGCCGACACGACCCGCGCACCCTCCACCTCGGACCCCACCGTCACGTAGCGGGGCTCCGGAAACCGGCCCCTCCCCTGCTCCACCGCCGCCACCGGCGCCTCGCCCACCGCCACCACGACCCCACACCCCTCCAACGCCAGAGTGTTGAAGTACGCCAGCGCGTTCGCCGACGTCTGCGACCCCTCGACGGCGAGATACTGCACCTTGATCGAATGGGCGGCCGAGGCGGACTGCATGCCAGCCCAGGCCGCCTTCGCCTGCTCGCCCGCGAGACCCTTGTCGTCGGTCAGCAGACACGCGGTGAAAGCCTCGTACTGCCGCTCGCGCGGCTCCGGAACCGGTCGATCCCGCGCGACGAGCGCCCAGACCCCGACGGCGGTCAACCCCACCACGGCAAGCAACGAGGCCAGAACAACCGGCCGACGCAACCAACTCATCCGACCTCATCACCGTCAGTGACACGGACACAACAGTCTGAATCCGGGAGAGCGTAGTCGACGTCGCGGCACGGTCCCGCCCCGCCAGCGCGAGGCTGTCGCAGGCGGTTGAAGCCGAACGGCACGGACGGTGTCGCGGAGATGCCGACCCTGGCCTTCGGCAGCAACGGGCGGTAGGCGGCCTATTGCGAAACCGTGGCGGACCTGCTGTAAAGGCAACAGGTGACCGCCAAGCGCTTCTCCCACTTGCCGCCGCGGATCACACCCAAAGCAAGAACAGAACCGTAGCGAGGGCCCCGATCACCGCGACCGAACCCGCTACCAAGGCTGCGTGGGGAAACCCTCGCCGACGCAGCACGAGAGCCAAGACGACCGTGAGCACCAACGCGGACACGGCTAGAGCGGCGAGCCAGAGGAAGCCGAAGACGCTCAATGTCGCCTCGGGCATGTCCCGGCCGAGACGCATCAGCCAGCCACCGCACGCAGCACCCAGCCAAGCCAACGCCGTGAAGATCGCCACCACCAACGCCCCGGCCTTGGAGGCTGGGACGGGACGGCCACCAACCGGCACCTCGACTGACGCCTCTGGGGATTCGGCCGCTTGGATGCACGGCCGCAGAAGATGGGGAGACGTCACCCGTCGACGGTAGCCGCTCACTACCCAATTGATCAGCCAGAGGGCGGACCTATACGACTTGGTTACACAACATAGGCGTGGGGACTTTGCTGCGGATCTCTGACGGTCGGAGTTCGGGGCAAAGTCCCGAGGCCTTCCGCTCCTGTTGCTCGACGTTGAGTTCCCCGCTTCGATGAAGCGGGGTCTACTCCGCTGCCGGGGAGGCCAACCGATCCGGGCAGTACCGCCTGCGATGAACATGCGAGACTGCTGAGGATCGCGACCGCGGAAATCGGTGTGGTTGGGCGCGACCGGCTGCGCAAGGCAACCATGACAGGCGATCGGCGCCGCCGCCTGAGGGGCTGACTCAGCGGTCGTCGGAACCCGTGAGCTGGAACTCGTAACGGTCGGCCTCGCGAGCCACTGCCCGCACCAGGGTGTGAAATGCCTCAGGAGTGAGTCCGTTCTTCGGCGTCCACGCCTGGGCCATCAACCGGCCCTCTCCGTCGATCCGGAAACCGACAAGGCTGCTGTGTCGGTTCCTTCGCCAGGTGGCGAGGGCGGCGTCCCGTCCCGGGTCGAGGTCGTCCGCATCGGCGACGACGGCCGTCAGGAGGTAGCTGTCGCCCTCGTCCAGCACCTGGACGCCGTGCGAGCGCTCGTTGGCGAAACTGACCGTGATCAGATTTCCTCTGATCCGCGTGTCGTCGACGGCGCAGAGCGTGTGCCATTCAGCGCGCCTGCCGACCATCTCGCTCCAACTCCGTCGTGGGATCGGTGAGTTGCCGGTCGCGGTCGGGCAGGTGCCGCCGTTCCACGTCGTCGGCGAGTCGGTGACCCGGCGGATCAGGGCGGCGACTCGGGCACGGTCGCTGCGGCGGTCCGTGAGCAGCACGTCCTCCTCAACGGTGATGTCGTAGGTGCCTCCGCGGACCCTGACGGCACCGATGCGGCTCTGGCTGGAGGCGCTCCATTCCCGCAGTTCCCGCCACTGTTCATCCCGCTCGACGCGTCCGATCGGGCTCACGCACCGGACGACGAGGGCGTGGCCCTCGCGTTCGAGTTGGAGGCTGAACGGCTGCTTCCGCCCGTCGGCGAGCAGCGCGGTGCCGAGCAACGCGGCGGGGCCGGGTTGACCCCGTTCCCACTCGATGCTGGCTCCCGGCAGGTCACCGCAGGACAGCGCGGCGAACCGGTCGAACTGCCGCCGCACGCGGGACTCGTCCACGGCGAGCGGCCGGTCGCGTCCGGCGAGGTGCTCGTCGCGTACCGGAAAGGAGGTGGTCAGCAGCTCGGCCGGTACGGGCGGCATGCCGCCGTCAGCGTGCACCTCCCGTGCGACGTCAAGCCGGCTGTCCCCGGGCGCGGGCAGGGCGAGGCCCTGGTGCATCAGGCGCAGGAAGTCGTTCATCCGGTGCAGCACGCGCCGCGCCTGCAGCCTCTCGACGGTGTCGGCGAGGTGGGGGTAGTGCACCTGAAGCAGGTCCTCGCCGTCGACCCGGTCGCGCGGCACGGTAAGCCGCCGCTCGGTATCGGAGCGAACCCGGTCGATCCGTCCGACCCGCTGCTCGATGGCGGACGGGGTCCAGGCCAGGCCGTAGTGGTAGACCCGGGAGCAGAAGGTGTGCAGGTCCTCGCCTTCCTGGAGCAGGTCGGTGCAGATCAGCGCGAGCGGGTAGCCCGGCAGCCGGAACTGCTGGACGTGGCGGCGGTTGACCCGGCCGGACATACCGGCGACGGGTTGCTGCGCGGTGAGCAGCCGGCCGACGAGCGTGGGTGCCTCCCGCAGGTCGGCTCGCCGAAGTTCGGGCAACGTCGTGTCGAGCACCAAGTCGTGGTTGTCGGCGAGGCTCTTGAGCTCGTCGTACGCCGACCAACCCCGCGTCTGCGGCGGCGTGTCCGCCTGCCGCTGCAGCTCGTCCAGCCAGGCGGTGACGATCTCAGAGGGCGGTTCGGAGGTTTAGGTCCGTTTCGGGATAAGGGTGAACACTCCGGGCTGGTCTTCGGTCAGGACTTGGCGGTTGACCATGCGT